>NZ_JAPDPH010000073.1 GCF_026013475.1 Micromonospora yasonensis
GTCATGACCGAACGCACCGAGCGCAGCGAGGGCGAGCCTGAACGACAGCTGAGCCGTCGCCCGGTCAGATCTCCAGCGCGGGCTCCTCCGGCACCGTGCCACGCTCGACCTCCACACCGAGCGCCCGGAGGTCGGCGACGAAGTCCGGGTAGCCGCGGTCGACGTGGTGCACGTGGGAGACCTCGGTGACCCCGTCCGCGCAGAGCCCGGCGATGATCAGGCCGGCGCCGGCCCGGATGTCGGTGGCCCGGACCGGGGCGCCGGAGAGGCGGTCGCGGCCGCAGACCAGGGCATGGTGACCGTCGGTCTTGATGTCCGCGCCGAGCCGCATCATCTCGTTGGCGAACATGAACCGGCCGTCGAAGATGTTCTCGGTGATCAGGGACGCCCCGTCGCTCACCGCCGCCAGGCCGATCGCCATCGGCAGCAGGTCGGTGGCGAAGCCCGGGAATGGGAGGGTCACCACGTCCACGGCGGTGGGACGGTCGTCCATCCGTACCCGGAAGGCGCCGCGCCGGGTCTCCACCAGGCCGCCGGCCGAGATCAGCTTGTCCAGCGCGACCTCCAGGTACGCCGGTTCGATGCCGGTCACGGTGACGTCCCCGCGGGTCATCGCGGCGGCGAACGCCCAGGTCCCGGCGACGATCCGGTCCCCCACCGTGGCGTGCCGGACCGGGTGCAGCTCGGGCACCCCGACGATGCGCAGGGTGGAGGTGCCCTCCCCCTCGATCCGGGCCCCCATCCGGATCAGCATCGAGCAGATGTCGACGATCTCCGGCTCCCGGGCGGCGTTGTCGATCGTCGTCGCGCCCCGGGCCAGCACCGCCGCCATGACCAGGTTCTCGGTCGCCCCGACGCTCGGGAAGTCCAGCACGATGTCCGCGCCGTGCAGCCCGTCCGGGGCCTCGGCGATGACGAAGCCGTGCTCGCCGGAGATCTCCGCGCCCATCCGGGACAGCCCGGCGATGTGCATGTCCAGGCCGCGCGAGCCGATGGCGTCCCCGCCGGGATGGGCCACCCGCACGTACCCACGGCGGGCCAGCAGCGGACCGAGCACGCAGATCGACGCGCGCAGCCGGCGGACCAGGTCGTAGTCGGCCTCCGCGCCGGGCTGCTCGGGCACGTCGATGACGACCGACCGGGAACGTTCCACGCCGCCGCAGGCCACCATCGGGTCGACCGGGTCGTCGGCGGTGAACCGTACGCCGCAGCCGAGCCGGCGGAGCACCTCCCCCATGATCGCGATGTCGGTGATCCGGGGGACGTTGGTTATCACGCTGCGGCCCGGGGCGAGCAGCGCGGCGGCCATCAGTTTGAGGGCCGAGTTCTTCGCCCCGACCACGTGCACCGTGCCGGAAAGCCGGGCCCCACCGGGCACCCGGATGACGTCGACGTCGTTGACGGCTGGGTCACCGGCGTCTCCCGGGCCGACCCCGGCCGGCCAGCCGGTCTGGCCCGGCCGCGACGGGATGGTCAGGTCCGGTATCCGTAGGCTGTGCGTCATGGCCGTCCACCTCACGCGCATCTACACCAAGGCCGGCGACGCCGGCATGACCAGGCTGAGCAACAACGAGCAGGTGCCGAAGACCGATCCGCGGATCGCCGCGTACGCGGACGTCGACGAGTGCAACGCCGCGATCGGCGTCGCGCTCGCCCTGGGGCAGCTCTCCGACGAGCTGCGGTCGGTGCTGGCGTCGATCCAGAACGACATGTTCGACGTGGGCGCGGACCTGTCGACCCCGGTGGAACCGGACCCGAAGTACCCCCCGCTGCGGGTCACCGAGGCGTACGTCGAGCGCCTCGAGGGCTGGTGCGACGAGTACAACGCGCGCCTGAGCAAGCTCGACTCCTTCATCCTCCCCGGCGGCACCGCTGGTGCGGCGCTGCTACACGTGGCACGGACGATCGCCCGGCGCGCCGAGCGTGCGGCGTGGGCCCTGGTCGCGCACGACCCGGACCGGACCAGCCACCTCCCGGCAAAGTATCTCAACCGGCTCTCCGATCTGCTCTTTATCCTGTCAAGAACGGCAAATCCGGACGGAGATGTGCTATGGGTGCCGGGCGGGAAGCGCTGACCGCCGGCGCGCTGCACCACGTCGAGGTCTGGGTTCCCGACCTCGCCGCCGCCACGCATGGCTGGGGCTGGCTCCTCGGTGAGCTGGGCTGGACGCCGTTCCAGGACTGGCCGGCCGGCCGGTCCTGGCGGCTCGGCGCCACCTACCTGGTGCTGGAGGAGTCCCGGGCGCTCAGCGGCCGGGTGCACGACCGGCTCGCCCCGGGCCTCAACCACCTGGCCTTCCACGCCGGCCCGCCGGCCGCGGTGGACCGGCTGGTCGCGGCCGCGCCGGCGTACGGCTGGGAGTTGCTCTTCCCGGACCGCCACCCGCACGCCGGCGGCCCGCAGACGTACGCCGGGTATCTCACCGACGGGCAGGGATACGAGGTGGAACTGGTCGCCGGGGTCGCCTGACGGGGGGTCAGGACCGGTCCAGCGCGCCGCGGCGGGCCGGGGCGGTCCGGCCGGCGCCGGGCCGGCGGGAGCCACCCCGCCGGCGGGTGGGCCGCCGCGCCCGGGCGGGGCCCCGGCAGGCCCGCACCGCCGGCCGCGCGCGGCGGCGTACCCGGAGCCGGCGGGTGACGAGCACGGCCGTGACCGCCGCCGCGAGCAGCACCCCGGCGGCGGCCGGCAGGCCGGTCGGCACCGCGCCGACCGCCCAGCCGAGCAGCACCGTGCCGGGCACCCAGACGACCACCGCCAGGCCGTCGAAGAGCACGAACCGCCGGTACGGCAGCCCGGCCGCCCCGGCCACCCGGGGCACCAGCGTGCGGGCGAAGGCGGTCCACCGGCCGAGCAGCACCGCCGTCCCGCCACGGGTCGCGACCAGCGCCTCGGCCTGCCGCCACCGCCGCTCCCCGATCCACCGGCCGAGCCGGCCGCCCCGCCACCGGGGGCCCAGCAGCCGCCCCTCCAGGTAGCCGACCTGGTCGCCGGCGAACGCCGCGAGCGTGGTGACGGCCAGCGCGACGCCCAGGTCGAGCCGGCCCGCCCGGGCCAGCAGCCCGACCGTCAGCATCGTGGTGGCCGCCGGCAGCAGCACGCCGACCAGCAGCCCCACCTCGGCGGCGAGCACCGCCGCCGCCACCAGCAGCAGCACTCCGGCCGGCGGCAGGCCGCCGAGCCGGTCCAACAGGGAGTCCAGGAACGTCACGCTCACCAGCGTCCCGCGCGGACGGCGCGCCGCCGTCCTCCCGGCGGCCGACCCGGGTCCTCCGGGTGGCCGGCCCTGCCCCTAGGGATCCCCCGCACCCGGCACCGGGTTGAAGTCGTCGTCGACCAGGCCGAGCCGGTGCGCCAGCACCGCCGCCTGCACCCGGTTGCGCAGGTCCAGCTTCTCCATCGCGGCGGAGACGTGCGTCTTCACGGTGGTCACCCCGAGGTGCAGCCGCGCGCCGATCTCCGCGTTCGACAGCCCGGCGCCGACCAGGGCCAGCACCTCCCGCTCCCGGGTGCTGAGCGACCGCAGGGCGGTCGGCCGGTCCGGTTCGCGGTCCCGCTGGTGTGCGGCGAGCGCTCGACGCAGGACCCGAGCCAGCACCGAGGGCGCCAGTGGCGCCTCCCCCCGGGCAGCCCGCCGCACCGCCTCGACCAGTTCCTCCGGCGCGCCGTCCTTCACCAGGTAGCCCAGCGCGCCCGCGCCGAGCGCACCGTACACATTGGCGTCGTCGGCGAACGTGGTCAACACCAGCACCCGGGCCGAGGGTTGCCGCTCCAGGATCCGCCGGGTCGCCTCGATGCCGTCCATCCGGGGCATCCGCAGGTCCATCAGGATCACGTCCGGCCGCAACCGTTCGGCGAGCCGCACCGCCTCCTGGCCGTCCCCCGCCTCACCCACCACCTCGAAGCCGCCGGCGGTCCGCAGCAGCAGGCCGACCCCGGCCCGGACGAGGGTCTGGTCGTCCACCACGAGCACCCTGATCATGCGTTCTCCCTGATCGGTAGCCGGGCCCGCACCCGCCAGCCGCCGCCCGCCGTGGCCGCCGCGCTGAGCGTGCCGCCGAGCAGGCCGACCCGCTCCCGCATCCCGCTCAGCCCGTACCCGGACGCGGGCAGCGCGGGACGCGGGCGTACCGGCCCGCTGTCCAGGACCTCCAGCAGCAGCGCGCCATCGACGATCTCGACGTCCACCGAGGCGATGGCGCCGGGCCCGGCGTGCTTGAGCGTGTTGGTCAGCGCCTCCTGCACCAACCGGGCGGCCGTGGTCGCCACGACCAGCGGCACCCGGGCCAGGGCCGCCGGCACGGTGACCTGGACCGCCACCCCCGCCTCCCGGACCCGCCGGGCGGTCTCCCGGATGACCTGTTCCGGTTCCACCTGCGGGTCGGCCGACTCGACCGCTTCGGGGTCGCGCAGCACCTCCAGCAGGTCCCGCAACTCGTCCAGCACCTGCCCGGCGGTGTCCCGCAGCTCGCCGAGGGCCGCCACCGCCTCGTCGGGCCGGCCGGTGTGCTGCACGGCGTACCGGGCGGCGCCGGCCCGCAGGGCGATCGCGGCGATGTGGTGGGCCAGGATGTCGTGCAGGTCGCGGGCGATCGCCGCCCGCTCGGCGAGCCGGGCCGCCCGGGTCTGTGCCGCACGCCGCTCCTCCGCCTCCCGCGCGCGCTCCTCGGCCGCCGCCGCGGCCTGCCGCACGCTGCCGACGTAGCGGCCGAACGCCACCGGCGCGGCGCAGACCCCCGCCAGCATCACCAGGCGGATCACCCCCGACCCGCCGGTGAGGACCGCGGCGTTCCCGCGCTGCAGGACGTTGGCCAGCGTCGCCGCCAGGAACAGGACGTACGCCCCCGCCGTGCCCGGCCAGCCGGACCGGTACGCGACGTAGGCCAGCGCCACCGCGCCGGCGAGCTGCGGGGTGTCCGACCCGCCCAGCGTCACCTGGTCGGCCACCACCAGCAGCGCCATCTCACCGACCAGCACCGGCCAGGGCCATCGGCGTACGCCGATCAGGGCGAGCCCGGCGAGGACCGCGAACGCCCCCGCCCAGTTCTCACGGGATACGCCCGGCCGGGCGATCCAGGTGCTGGCCAGCCCCAGGGCGGCCACCACCAGCCCGAGCAGCAGCTCCGGCCATCGACCGTGTCGCCCACCCGTCACCTGGCCAACCATACGGACGGCGACCGCCCCGACCGCCCCTCCCATCGGCCGCCACCCCTCCTCCAGGTGGCCGGTACTGCGGCCGCCGGCAGGACGTGGAGGCACCCGGCCCGCACCTAGCGTGAGCCAGCGTGATCAGGGATGCGCCCGCCTTTCTCGGCCAGTTCGCCCGGCACCCGCTCAGCACCGGCGCGGTGCTGCCCAGCGGGTCGACGCTCGCCCGCGACATCACCGCGGCGGTGCCCCGGGCCGGGGAGCCCTTGGTGGTCGAGCTCGGCCCCGGCACCGGAGCGTTCACCCGGGCGATCCAGCAGCGGCTGGCCGGTCGCGGGCACCATCTGGCGGTCGAGCTCAACCCGGCCTTCGCCGTCACGCTGGCCCGCCGGCACCCGGCCGTCGAGGTGGTACGCGCCGACGCCGCCGCGCTGGGCGCACTGCTGGCGGAGCGGCGCCTGGGGCCAGCCGACGTGGTGGTCAGCGGGCTGCCGTGGGCCGCCTTCGCCGCCGCCCGGCAGCGGGCGATCCTGCACGCGGTGGTCGGGGCGCTCGGGTCGGGCGGGACCTTCACCACCTTCGCGTACCGGCACGCGCTGCCGGCCCGCCCGGCGCGGCGCTTCCACCGGCTGCTGCGCGAGCTCTTCGACGAGGTGACCGTGGGCCGGACGGTCTGGCGCAACCTGCCGCCCGCCCTGGTCTACCACTGCCGGCGTCCGCTCGGTCCGCCCACCACCGGGTGACCCAGCCGGCTTGATCCACTCAGGCGGCAGGCCAGTCCTGGGAGGCCAGACGCGGCGAGACCGCCCCGGGTGGGGCGGCCTCGAGCCAGGAGAGGAATCCGGTGACCGTGGATCGCGCCATCGCGATCTCGACCGGAGCGTGGTGACTGGTACAGCGGAGGATCACCCAGTCGGTCGGCATGGAGAGCCGTTCCTGCCCCTCGGGCAGCCGGCGGCGCTCCACGGCGAGCCCTTTACGGGAGAGCACCCGCTTGGGCCGCAGGGCGAAGCTGAACATGCGGTACCAGCGGAGTTCGTCGCCGACGAAACGGCCGAAGCCGGGAGACCAGCCTCGGCCGTCAAGGATCGTGGAGACCCGGACACTGAGCCGGATGATGCCTCCGGTGCGGGTGAACAGGGCCCGCCGGAAGAAGAGGATCAGGAGCGCGGCGAGGACGACCGCGACGCCGATTCCGATCCCTTCCACGATCTCCATCGGCGGGTCGGCTCAGCGCGCCGGGGTGGCGGGGGTGGCGCTCTCGGCGAGGACCGTGACGCCCTCACCGGTCACCGACAGGAACCCGCCGGCGATGTCGTACGCGAGCTGCTGGCCGCCGGCCTGCTTGATGCGTACCTGGCTCGGCTCCGCGAGCTGGCCGAGCAGGGGCGCGTGCCCCGGCAGCACACCCAGCTCACCCTCGGTCGTCCGGGCGACGACCATCTCGGCCTCGCCGGACCAGACCTTCTCCTCGACGGCTACGAGCTCGACGTGAAGCTGCTGTGCCACGCTGTCTCCTTGCTGCGGCGGCGGATTGCCGAAAGTCTAGTCGCGGCCCTCGGTGCACCCCAACGCGGGTGGCGAGACCTGCGCCACGGTCACACCAGCGGGCCCCCGTGCGTGCCGGGGCCCGCTGGCGGTCAGACTAGCGGTTCTTCTGCTTCAAGTCGGGGTGCTCCAGCATGAAGGCGTCGATCTGCTCGTTGTTGAGCGCCGCGAAGAAGTCCTCCGCCACCGACTGGAACTTCTCCCCCTTGTAGGCCCCGTCGATGGTGACCGGCCCGCCCGGCAGCTTGATCGTCTCGATTGAGTCGGACCGGATGCCCTTCAGGGCCAGCGCGAAGTCGACCACGCTGTGCCCACGGCCGTTGAAGATCAGCGAGTGCCCGGCCGCGCGCAGCACCTTGTCGAGCTTGATCGGGTTGGTCACCACGTCGGCGCTGAACGCCTGGTTCACCATCGCCTTGACGAACTGCTGCTGGTGCCGCTGGCGGCCGTAGTCGGCGTCCGGCACGCCGTTCTTCGGGTAGCGCTGCCGGACGTAGTCCAGGGCCTGCCAGCCGTTGAGGTGGGCGTTGCCCTTCTTGTACTCGGCCTGCGGGCCGAGGTAGCCGCCACCGCCCGGCCTGAGCTGGCGCATGGTGCCGTCGGGCTTGCGGTGCTCCGACTTCACGTCCCGCTCGATGTACATGTCGACGCCGCCCATCGCGTCGACGATGTTCTTGAAACCGGTGAAGTTGATGATCGCGCCCGCGTCGAAGCGCGGGATGCCGGTGACCTGCTGGACGGTCTTGGCCAGCAGTTCGAAGCCGCGCGCGGCGTCCGGGTTCTGCCCGGGCACCCGGCTGCCGTACGACATGGCGGCGTTGAGCTTGTCGGTGCCGCCCGAGTAGTTGGCCTTGGGGAACTCGGGGATGTCCACCCGCAGGTCGCGCGGAAGCGAGAAGAGATAGCCCCGGTCCATCCCCGCCGGCACGTGCAGGATCATGATCGAGTCGGCCAGCGGCGGGGTCTCCGGCTTGCGGGGGTCGATGCCGACCAGCAGGATGTTGAGGGGGCCCTTGATGTCGCTCTTCTTCTCGTTGGCGCCGGCCGCCTGGTCACCGAAGAGGTCGGCCTTGCCGACCGCGCCCTCGTAGCGGCTCACCAGGGCCTGGTAGCCGACCAGCACGCTGCCGCTGAGCACCATCAGGGCCACCCCGAAGATGGTGCACACCTTGGCCCACCGGGGTACACCCCGCCAGATGGACGGCTTGCGGCGGTCCGTACCGGCCTTACCCACGAGCATCTCCAATCGTCACGCCCACGACTGGTAGACGGGCGCAAGGTTCCGTTTGGTTGCGGGAGGACGACGTCTCGGAGGTGAACGTCGCGTCACGAAACGGTACCGCGCGGTCGACGGAACCGCTTGCCGGGAAAACGAACATCTGGTAACGGGAGGTTCCGAACAGGCAGAGGCCGCCCCGACTTTCGTCGGGACGGCCTCCGTGGCTGTGACGAGAGCCTCAGCTCTCCATCAGCTCCTTCGCCTTCTTCTCGAGGTCCTCGAGCCCACCGCACATGAAGAACGCCTGCTCGGGGAAGTGGTCGTACTCGCCCTCGCTGATCTTCTTGAACGCCTCGATGGTCTCCTTGATCGGGACCGTCGAGCCCGGCACGCCGGTGAACTGCTCGGCGGCGTAGGTGTTCTGCGACAGGAAGCGCTCGATCCGGCGGGCCCGGCCCACGGTGATCTTGTCTTCCTCGGAGAGCTCCTCGATACCGAGGATGGCGATGATGTCCTGCAGGTCCTTGTAGCGCTGCAGGATCCGCTTCACCTCGGTGGCGACCTGGAAGTGCTCCTGGCCGACGAACTCCGCGGCGAGGATCCGGGACGAGGACGCCAGCGGGTCCACGGCCGGGTAGATGCCCTTGTCGGAGATCGACCGCTCCAGGTTGGTGGTCGCGTCCAGGTGGGCGAACGTGGTAGCCGGCGCCGGGTCGGTGTAGTCGTCGGCGGGCACGTAGATCGCCTGCATCGAGGTGATCGCCTGGCCCCGGACGGAGGTGATCCGCTCCTGGAGTTCGCCCATCTCGTCGGCCAGCGTCGGCTGGTAACCCACCGCGCTCGGCATCCGGCCGAGCAGGGTGGAGACCTCGGAACCGGCCTGGGTGAAGCGGAAGATGTTGTCGATGAAGAGCAGCACCTCCTGCTTCTTCACGTCGCGGAAGTACTCCGCCATGGTGAGCGCGGAGAGGGCGACCCGCAGCCGGGTGCCCGGCGGCTCGTCCATCTGGCCGTAGACCAGCGCGGTCTTGTCGATGACGCCGGACTCGGTCATCTCGGCGATGAGGTCGTTGCCCTCACGGGTGCGCTCACCGACGCCGGCGAAGACCGACGTGCCACCGAAGTTCCGGGCCACGCGGGTGATCATCTCCTGGATGAGCACCGTCTTGCCCACGCCCGCGCCGCCGAACAGGCCGATCTTGCCGCCCTTGACGTACGGGGCGAGCAGGTCGATGACCTTGATGCCGGTCTCCAGCATCTCGGTCTTCGGCTCCAGGTCCGCGAAGGCCGGGGCCTTGCGGTGGATCTGCCAGTGGTCGTCCGGGTTGAGCGTCTCGCCCTCGGTGAGGTTGAGGCACTCGCCGATCGCGTTGAACACGTGGCCCTTGACCGCGTCGCCAACCGGCACGCTGATCGGCGAGCCGGTGTCCTGGACCTCGGTGCCGCGGACCAGGCCGTCGGTCGGCTGCATCGAGATGGCGCGGACCACGTTGTCACCCAGGTGCTGGGCCACCTCGAGGGTCAGCGTCTTCTGGCCGCCGGACAGCGTCACGTCCACGTGCAGGGCGTTGAACAGTTCCGGCATGGCGTCGCGCGGGAACTCGGCGTCGACGACCGGGCCGATGACCCGGACCACGCGACCGGTGGCCGTCTTGGTCTCTACTGGGGCAGTCATCACACTTCACTTCCCGACGCGGCCAGCGCGTTCGCGCCGCCGACGATCTCGCTGATCTCCTGAGTGATATTGGCCTGGCGGGCCGAGTTCATCTCACGCGTGTACTTCTCGATCATCTCTTCGGCGTTGTCGGTGGCGCTCTTCATCGCCCGCCGCCGGGCCGCCGACTCGCTGGCCGCCGACTCCAGCAACGCCGCGTAGATCCGCGTGTTGATGTACTTCGGCAGCAGCGCGTCGAGCAGCGCCTCCGCCTCCGGCTCGAACTCGTACGCCGGCAGCAGGCCCTCGGACCGCGGGCGGTCCTCGACCTGCATCGGGCCGATGATCTTCGCGACCGGAGTCTGGGTCATCAGGGACTTGAACTCGGTGTAGACGATGTGCAGCTCGTCGATGCCGACGATCCCGTCCGCCCCGGCCTGGCCGTTCACGTCGTCCGCGCCGGCCGTGAACGCCTTGATCAGCGTCTCGCCCACCTCGCGGGCGTCGGCGAAGCCCGGCTGCTCGGAGAAGCCCGTCCAGCTCGCCGCGATGTCCCGGTTGCGGAACCGGTAGAACGTCACGCCCTTGCGGCCGATGACGTAGAGCACCGGCTCCTTGCCGTCCGCCTTGAGCCGGGCGATCAACGACTCCGCCGTCTTGATCGCGTTCGTGCTGTAACCGCCGGCCAGACCCCGGTCTGCGGTGACCAGCAGGACGCCGGCCCGCCGCACCTGCTCGCGCGGGGTGAGCAGCGGGTGATCGATCCGGGAGTTGGACGCCAGCGCCGTGAGCACGTCGGTGATCGCCTGGGCGTACGGCAGCGACGCCGCCACCCGGGCCTGGGCCTTGGCGATGCGGCTCGTCGCGACGAGCTCCATGGCCTTGGTGATCTTCTTCATCGACTTCGCCGAGCGGATCCGTTGACGAAGAACGCGTACCTGGGCGGCCATGATCAGCTCTCAGCCGGGCGGTCGGTCGTGCCCTCGCGGAAGCGGGTCACCGTCTCGCGGGCCTCCTCGCCCTCCAGCGCCTTGGCCGGGGCCTCGTTGATCCGCGGCTCCTCCTCCTTACCGAGGAAGAGCTTCTTGAAATCGGTGATCGCCGAGTCGAGGGAGCCGATGATCTCGTCGTCCCACTTGTTGTCCGCGATCGCGACCAGGACGCCCTCGTGCTTGTGCCGGAGGTACTGCAGGAACTCCGACTCGAAGCGCTTGATCTCGCCGACCGGGATGTCGTCCAGCTTGCCCTCGGTGCCGGCCCAGACCGAGACGACCTGCTCCTGCACCGGGTACGGCGAGTAGTTCGACTGCTTGAGCAGCTCGACCAGGCGGGAGCCCCGCTCCAGCTGGGCCCGAGAGGCCTTGTCCAGGTCGGAGGCGAAGGCGGCGAACGCCTCCAGCTCGCGGAACTGGGCCAGGTTGAGCCGGAGCGAACCGGCGACCTTCTTCATCGGCTTCACCTGCGCGGCGCCACCGACCCGGGAGACCGAGGTGCCGACGTTGATGGCCGGCCGGACGCCCTGGTTGAACAGGTCGGTCTCCAGGAAGATCTGGCCGTCGGTGATGGAGATGACGTTGGTCGGGATGAACGCCGAGATGTCGTTCGCCTTGGTCTCGATGATCGGCAGACCGGTCATCGAGCCGCCGCCCAGCTCGTCGGAGAGCTTGGCGCAGCGCTCCAGCAGCCGGGAGTGCAGGTAGAAGACGTCACCCGGGTAGGCCTCGCGGCCCGGCGGGCGGCGCAGCAGCAGCGACACGGCCCGGTACGCCTCGGCCTGCTTGCTCAGGTCGTCGAAGACGATCAGGACGTGCTTGCCGCCGTACATCCAGTGCTGGCCGATGGACGAGCCGGTGTACGGGGCGAGGTACTTGAAGCCGGCCGGGTCGGAGGCCGGGGAGGCGACGATGGTGGTGTACTCCATCGCGCCCGCCTCCTCCAGCGTCCCCTTGATGGAGGCGATGGTGGAGGCCTTCTGGCCGATCGCGACGTAGATGCAGCGGACCTGCTTCGTCGGGTCGCCGGAGCGCCAGTTCTCCCGCTGGTTGAGGATGGTGTCCAGGGCGACCGTGGTCTTGCCGGTCTTCCGGTCACCGATGATCAGCTGGCGCTGGCCCCGGCCGATCGGGGTCATCGCGTCGACGGCCTTCAGACCGGTCTGCATCGGCTCGGAGACCGACTGCCGGGCCATCACGTTCGGGGCCTGCAGCTCCAGCTCGCGGTAGCCCTCGTTGGCGATGTCGCCGAGGCCGTCGATCGGCTGGCCGAGCGCGTTGACCACGCGGCCCAGGAAGGCGTCGCCGACCGGCACGGAGAGCACTCGCTCGGTCCGCTTGACGCGCTGCCCCTCCTCGATCCCGCCGTAGTCACCGAGAACGACGACACCGATCTCCCGGACGTCGAGGTTCAGCGCCACGCCGAGCGTGCCGTCCTCGAACTCCAGGAGCTCGTTGGTCATGGTCGAGGGCAGACCCTCGACGTGGGCGATCCCGTCGCCGGCGTCGGCGACGGTGCCGACCTCCTCACGGGAGACGTCGGCCGTGTAGGAGGAGACGTAGCGCTCCAGCGCGCCGCGGATCTCCTCCGTCGAGATGGTCAGCTCGGCCATCCTCTGCTTCCTTAAGTATCAGGGGCCCGGGGATACCTAGTACCGACCGGTCCGATGGCGTCGAATCAGGGCTGCTAAGACGCTGGTCAGCGCTTCGCGAGCGCGTTGCGGGTCTCGTTGAGGCGGCGCAGGACGGTGCCGTCGTACAGGTCGGAGCCGACCCGCACGCTCACCCCACCGAGCACCTCGGGGTTCACCGTCTGCTTGACGGAAACCTCTCGACCGTACATCTCGGAGAGGCGGACACCGAGGCGTCGCTCCTCCTCGTCACTCAGCGGGGCCGCCACGGTCACGTACGCGACCTGGCGGTCCCGCCGATCGGCGGCCAGCTCGACCAGCCGGGTGAGCGCCCCGATGAAGGAGCGTCCCCCGAAGCCGGCCAGCGCGGCCTCCACGAGGCGGACGGTGACCGGCCGGGCCTTGCCGGAGAGCAGCTGGTCGGCCAGGGTGGCCCGCCGCTCGGCCGGGGCCATCGGGTCGGAGAGCGCGTTGGACAGCTCGGCGGAGCCGGCGACGACCTGCCCGAAGCGGAACAGCTCGTCCTCGACCTCGCCCAGCTCGCCGGCCTTGTCGGCGCTGGCGAGGAGTGCCTCGACGCCCAGCCGCTCGGCACCGTCGAGCAGTTGCGACGGGGCCGACCAGCGACCGGCGACCAGCGCGACGAGCAGGTCGAGCGCGTCCGCGCCGACCTTGCCGCTCAGGATGCCGGTGAGCAGGCCGGTGCGGTCCTCACCCGAGCGCGCCGGGTCCGACAGCGCCCGGCGCAGCCGCGGCTCGCGCCGCAGCAGGGCGGCCACGGAGAGGATGTCGTCGGCGGTGGAGGCCACCGCCGACGGCTCCGCGCCGCGGGCGTACGCGTCGAGCCGCTCGGCCGCGACCTTGTACGACTCCCGGCTGGCGGCCTGCATCAGCGGGCCCCCGTGCTCTCGAGACCGCTCAGGAACCGGTCCACGGTGCCCTTGCGACGCGCCTCGTCGACGAGCGACTCACCGACGATCTTGCTGGCCAGGTCCACCGCGATGGTGCCGACCTCGGTGCGCAGCTCGCGCACGATGGTAGCCCGCTCGGCGGCGAGCTGCTCCTTGCCGGCCGCGATGATCCGGTCGGACTCCTCCCGCGCCTTGGCGAGGATGTCCTGGCGGATGCCCTCGGCATCGGCGCGGGCGTCGTCGCGGATCTTGGCGGCGTCGGTACGCGCCTCCGCGAGCTGGGCCCGGTACTGCTCCAGGAGCTGGTTGGCCTCGGCCTGGGCGGCCTCGGCGCGCTTGATGCCGCCCTCGATCGCGTCGACCCGGGCCTGGAACGTCTGCTCCATGCGGGGGAAGACGAACTTCATCAGCACGAAGCAGAGCACGATGAAGGCGATGCCACCGACCACAATCTCCTGCCAGATCGGCAGGATGGGGTTGTGTTCAGCACCCTCGGCGAGGAAGTACATGGAAGACCTCCCGATCAGAGGGGGGATTACTTAGCCCAGACGAAGCCGAACGCGACGCCGAGCAGGGCCAGCGCCTCGATGACAGCGAAGCCGATCCAGACGTACGGCAGGGTCATCCGGGACGACTCCGGCTGGCGGGCGGTCGACTGGATGTAGGCCGAGAAGACCAGGCCCACGCCGATGCCCGGGCCGATGGCGGCCAGGCCGTAGCCGATGGCGGCGGTGCTGCCCGATACCGCGGCGAGAACGTCCATTGGTGTGTTCCTCCTGGTTATCACGCGTGACTGTCACGCGGGACGACAACGGTTGGTGCGAAGTGGATCAGTGCTCTTCGGCGAGCGCGCCCTGCACGTAGCTGGCGGTCAGCACCGTGAAGACGTAGGCCTGCAGACAGATCACCAGGAACTCGAGGAAGGTCAGCGCGACGGTCATCAGCCAGGAGAGCACCGAGACCGGAGCCAGCAGCCCGGTGGCGTTGAGCATCGCGAAGCCGCCGAGCGTGAAGACCAGCAGGAGCATGTGACCGGCGAACATGTTGGCGAACAGACGGACGGCCAGCGAGAACGGCCGGACCAGGAACGTCGAGAACGCCTCGA
Source organism: Micromonospora yasonensis (assembly GCF_026013475.1). Classification (GTDB taxonomy): domain Bacteria; phylum Actinomycetota; class Actinomycetes; order Mycobacteriales; family Micromonosporaceae; genus Micromonospora; species Micromonospora yasonensis. The sequence continues at coordinate 14,207 of NZ_JAPDPH010000073.1, forward strand.
TCGGGATCAGCAGCGGCAGGATGTACCACGGCGCGGGCGGGACCAGCGCGGCCTTGAAGTACTTGACGAAGCCGTGCTGCCGGATGCCGACGTAGTTGAACAGCACGTAGCTGATCAGGGCGAGGAACGCCGGGAAGGCGATGTGCGAGTTCGGCGAGATCTGGAAGAACGGCACGATCGCGAAGAAGTTCGTCAGCAGGACGAAGCAGAAGAGCGTGGTGAAGTACGGCGCGAACCGTACGCCCTGGTGCCCGATCATGTCGACGGCGATGTTGTTCCGCACGAAGCCGTAGATCGACTCGGCGAACCACTGCTTCTTGGTCGGCACCAGCTGCGGGTTGCGGTAGCTGACCAGGAAGAACAGGATCAAGATCCCGACCGCCAGCCAGACCATGAAGGTGATCTTGGTGAACCAGTACGAGTTGTGCGCACCCCAGGGCAGGATGCTGGGCAGGTAGAAGTCCTCCACGCTGGGAGGAAAGTTTGCCGCGCCCTGTGCAAGGACGTTCGCCTGTCCGAACACCGCGTCCCTTCCTATTGAGGCGTGCCGAGCTTACGGACGACCAGGACGATTCCCCCGGCCATGCCGAGCACGATCCCGATCCCGGTGGCGATGCCATCGGTTTCGAGCCAACGATCGACCAGCCAGCCGATGAACCCCCAGACGAGCATGCCCGCGATCAGGTAGCTGAGCGCGGTCCAGCCCTGACCGGCACCGGACGGAGGGTCGCCCGGGCCGCCAGCGCTGGGGGGTTTCTGGTCACCGGCCATGACGGGGCGAACGATATCAGTCGAGGAGACGAGGCTGTGCCTCACCCCCCGCACAACCTGGTTGTGTGGGACACGGGCGGGCGAAGTCGTCTGGAGGCACGCTACTCCTCCCGTGCCCCTGAGAGAATGACCGATCGCGGACACACCGACACGCCGCCCGAACTATGGGACGGGCTCAGTGGTGGACCCGGCGGGCGTGCACCGTCACCAGCCACCAGATGTGCACCCCGGTCCAGACCAGCACCCCCGCCGCGATGCCGAGGCAGAACGGGATCAGTCCCGGCCAGCCGGTCGCTCCCACCAGCACCATCACCCCGCCGAGCAGGGTCATCTTGGCGAGATAGAGGCCGAGGCCGAAGGGGAGCACGAGCTGCGGGTCCCGGGCGTCGGCCCAGGCCAGCACGACGGTGGTGAGCGTGTAGCTGAACGCGGTGACGGCCACCCCGGCCGCCGCGCCGAGCGCGCCGTCCGCCCCCCGGGTCATCCCGCCGAGCACCGCCGCCGCGGCGGCCAGCACCACCGACGCGACGAGCAGCACCGGCAGGTGCCGCAGCCGCCAGCCGCGGTCCGCCTCCGCCGCGCGCGTCCCGGGCTCAGCCACGGGGGTACGCCGGGAAGGCGGTGACCAACTCGGTCACGTCGGCGGCGATCCGGGTCAGCTCGTCGGCGCCCCCGGACGAACCGGGGTCGGTCCGGACCGCCCGGGCGATCAGCGCGGCGATCCGACGCATCTCCCCCTCGCGCATGCCCTGGGTGGTGACGCTCGGGGTGCCCACCCGGATGCCGGAGGCCACCATCGGCTTCTGCGGGTCGTACGGGATCGCGTTCTTGTTCAGGGTGATGGTCGCGGCGTCGCAGCGCGCCTCGGCGTCCGCGCCGGTCACCCCCACCTCGCGCAGATCGATCAGGGCCAGGTGGGTGTCGGTGCCGCCGGAGACCGGGCGCATCCCCTCGGCGGCCAGCCCGTCGGCGAGCGCCTGGGCGTTGCTGACCACCTGGGAGGCGTACGCCCGGAACTCGGGCTGGGCGGCCTCGCGCAGGGCGACCGCCTTGGCCGCCACGGCGTGCATCAACGGGCCGCCCTGGGTGAACGGGAAGACCGCCTTGTCGATCCGGGAGGCCAGCGACTCCCGGCAGAGGATCATGCCGCCGCGCGGACCGCGCAGCACCTTGTGGGTGGTGAAGCAGACGACGTCGGCGTACGGCACCGGAGAGGGGATGGCCCGCCCGGCGACCAGCCCGATGAAGTGGGCGGCGTCCACCATCAGGTACGCATCCACCTCGTCGGCGATCTCCCGGAACCGGGCGAAGTCGATCAGCCGGGGGTACGCCGTCGCGCCGCAGATGATCATCTTGGGCCGGTGCGCCCGGGCCAGCTCGCGGACCTCGTCGTAGTCGATCAGCTCGGTGTCCCGCCGGACCGTGTAGCCGACGGTGTGGAACCACTTGCCGGAGAAGTTCACCCGGCTGCCGTGGGTCAGGTGACCGCCGTGCGGCAGGTCCATCGCCAGCACGGTGTCACCCGGCTGCACCAGGGCGGCGTACGCGGCCAGGTTCGCGCTGGCCCCGGAGTGCGGCTGGAGGTTGGCGTGCTCGGCCCCGAACAGCTCCTTGGCCCGGGCGATGCCGATCTCCTCGGCCCGGTCCACCTCGGCGCAGCCGCCGTAGTAGCGCCGGCCCGGATAGCCCTCGGCGTACTTGTTGGTCAGCGTGGACCCGAGGGCCGCGAGCACCGCCGGCGAGGTGAGGTTCTCGCTGGCGATCAGTTGCAACCCGCCGCGCAGCCGCTCCAGCTCCCCCAGCACCACCCCGGCGATCTCCGGATCGACGGTGCTGAGCTGCTGGAAGTCCGGTCCCCAGAAGGTGTCCCTCGCGTTGTCCACAGCGAAGGAGTCTACGGAGCCGCGGACGGGAAGCCGTGCGACGCCTCCTCACCCGCCCCCAGCCGGGTCAGTTGCCGGTGCGGGGGGTGGTGCGTTGGAAGGCGATGGTCTGGCTGGGTGGGACGAAGTTGCGGACGGGTTGGTCGCGGAGGGCGTAGGCCAGCAGGTTGCCCACGGCGGCGATCTGCCGGGTCTGCACGCCGCCGCCGACGGCGTCCTGGGGGTTGTCCGGGTTGGCGGCGATGGTGGCGACCGCGAGCTGCGGGGTGAAGGCCACCACCGTCTCCGTCGCGTTCCGATCGGAGCTGCCGGTCTTGCCGGCCAACGGCCGGCGCAGCCCGGGTGCCAGCTCCTCGGCGGTGCCGCCGTCACAGCGGCGGTACATCGACTGGTCGCCGACCGGGCAGCGGGCCGCGTCCGCCGCCGCCCGGGCCACGTCGGTGTCGAGCACCTGCCGGCAGTCGGTGTTCCCGGCGGCCACCTTCCGCCCGGCGGGGTCGCTGATCGAGGTGACCGGGGTGGGCCGGCACCAGACCCCCTCGGCCGCCACCGTCGCGTACGCGTTGGCCAGGTCCAGCGGGGTGGTGTCGGCGACGCCCAGGGTGAACGGGCCCCAGTTCTTGGCGCCCTCGCGGGCCAGTGCGGCGTCCGACGGCGAGCGCAGCACGATGCCCAGCCGCTGGGCCATCTCGACCACCCGGTCGGCGCCCACCTGCTCCGTGAGCCACGCGAAGTACGTGTTCACCGAGCGGCCGAAGGCGCTCCACATGGTCTGACGGCCTTCCATCCAGGACTTGCTGGCGTTCGCCGGGCACCAGTAGCCGCCGCAGTTCGCCGGGCCGCCATCGGTCGGGTAGTGGGTGACGTAGACGTCTGGCGCGTCGAATTCGGTGTTCAGCGGCAGGCCGGATTCCAGCGCGGCGAGCAGGGTGAAGAGCTTGAAGGTCGAGCCGGCCTGGTAGCCGACGATCCCGCCGCCCCCGGCCACCAGCTGGTTGACGGTGTTCGGGTAGTTGTCTTGTTTGTTCGGGTTGGCGGCCACGCTGTAGTTCCGGTTCACCGCCATGGCCAGCACCCGGCCGGTGCCGGGTTGCACCACCGCGGTCGGCGCGGCCCGCTGGTTGTTCGTCGCGTAGATCCGCAGCACCTGCTCGATGGCCGTGCGCTGCACGTCCGGGTCGAGCGAGGAGACGATCTTCCAGCCGCCCCGGCGGAGCGTCCGCTGCCGCTCGTCCGCGGACTTGCCGAAGGCCGGCTGGGCGTTCCACCACTGGGTGAACCAGTCGCAGAAGAAGCCCCAGTCGTTGTGCTCCGCCGGGACTGCGGTGCAGTCGTTCGGCGTGGCGCTGGGCTTCAGGTTCAGCTGCTCGGCCTTGGCCCGCGCGGCGTCCGCGGCGGCGAGCTGCCCGGTCTCCACCATCCGGTCCAGCACGTACGCCCGGCGGCCCAGGGCCGCGTCGGCGTCGCCGTTGATCGGGTCGTCGGCGTCGGGTGAGCGGACCAGCCCGGCGAGCAGCGCCGCCTGGGCCAGGGTCAGCTTTTCCGGCCTGGTGGAGAAGTAGCGCTTGCTGGCCGCGGCGATGCCGTACGCCCCGGCGCCGAAGTACGCGATGTTCAGGTAGCGGCCGAGGATCTCGTCCTTGCTCAGTTCCCGCTCCAGGGCCAGCGCGTACCGCATCTCGCGGAGCTTGCGGCCGACGGTGATCTCGGTGGCCTTCGCCCGCTGCTCCTCGGTCAGCCGGGGGTCACCGGCCAGCGCGTTGCGCACGTACTGCATGGTCAGCGTGGACGCGCCCTGCCGGGTGCCGCCCTCACGCCGGTTGACGGTGAAGGCCCGCACCACGCCCCGCACGTCGACGCCGTGGTGCTGGTAGAACCGGACGTCCTCGGCGGCCACGATGGCCTGCCGCATCACCGGCGCCACCTCGGCGACCGGCACGTCGACCCGATCCTCGACGTAGAAGGACGTGATCAGGGTGCGGCCGTCGTTGGCGTAGAGGTTGGACCGTTGCGCCGGCTGCGGCGTACGCAGCGAGTCGGGCAGCGCCGTGTAGGGCATCAGGTTCTTGAAGCCGAGCCCGAACACCAGTGCGGCCGGCAGCGCGGCCGCCGCCAGGACGAGTCCGGCGAGCACGCCGGCGAGCAGGACGGTGAACAGCTTGTCGAGATGGGCCCGGTTCATCAGCTCTCCCCGCAGGAGCCGGCCGTAGGACCCGTTCAGAATGACCGGAATCGGCAGTCAGGCCGCCATCTTCGACAAAACACGCAGGAAGTTCGCGAGAAAGGATGAACCTCAGGGCAGCAGCGTGGCGGCCAGCGGGTGGACGGTCTCCTCGATCTCGTCGGCCACCCGGCTGAAGCACTGGTCGCCCCGGCCCCACGGGTCGTCGAGGTCGTCGGTGGGCAGCGGGGTGGCGCCCTGCCGGGCCGCGTCCGTCGCCGCCACCAGCGCCACGCCCCGGGCGTAGACCGCCTCCGGGGTGGCCTCGACCGGGGGCAGCCCGGCGGCGTCCACCCCGCCCAGCAGCCGGCCGAACTCGCCCAGCACGAACGTGCGCCCGGCGGCGTCCGGCCGCAGCGCCACCACGTACTCCTGCTGGTCGGCGGTGGCGGTGAGGACCAGGTCCGCGGCGTCGATCAGGTCGGAACGGAGCTTGCGGGCGGCGAAGCCGACGACGTCACCGCCGCGCGAGGCCACCTGGCGGGCCGCCGGCGGGTTCATCTCCTCGCCGGCGTGCCAGCCACCGGTGCCGGCGCTGTGGCTGTGCACCAGCTCGTCGGAGCGGTCCGGGTCGGCCCCGAGGCGGCCCAGCCGCTCGCGGACAGCCAGCACCAGCAGCCGCTCGGCCATCGGCGACCGGCAGATGTTGCCCATGCAGACGTGCAGGACGGTGAACGGCGGCACTCAGACCCCCCGCTCGTCGAGGATGTCCGGCACCACGTCGCGCAGCTTCTCCAGGGTCACCGCGCCCTGGCGCAGCACCCGGGGTACCTCGCCGGTGAGGTCGACGATGGTGCTCGGCACCGGGTCGAGCGCGGGGCCGGCCTCCAGATAGGCCCGGACGCCGTAGCCGAGCTGGTCGCGGGCCTCCTCGGCGGTGAGCGCGGCCGGCCGGCCGGCCTTGTTGGCCGACGCGACCGCCATCGGGCCGGTCTCCCGCAGCACCTCCAGCGCCACCGGGTGCAGCGGCATGCGGACCGCCACCGTGCCGCTGGAGTCGCCCAGGTCCCAGGCCAGGCTCGGCGAGTGCTCCACCACGATCGTCAGCGCGCCCGGCCAGAACGCCTCGACCAGGTCCCGCGCCGAGCGGGGCAGGGAGAACACCAGGCCGTCGAGGGTGTGCCGGGAACCGATGAGCACCGGGGGCGCCTGCCGCGCGCCACCCTTGGCGTCCGCGAGCGCCTTGACCGCGTACGGGGTGAAGGCGTCGGCGCCGATGCCGTAGACCGTGTCGGTCGGCAGGACGACGAGTTCCCCGTTCTTGACCGCCTCGATGGCAGCGGCGATGCCGCGGTCCCGGTCGGCGGGCGACCGACAGTCGTAGAGCATCACGAGGAGCCAGTCTGCCACGCCGGGGCGGGGTCGGCGTGCTGGCCGTCCGCCCGGCGGGACGCGGTGGCGAACCGGGGCCGCCCGACCAGGTCCCGGTGCTCCTCGACGTGCTCGTACCGGCCGTCCGCGGCGAGCAGCGCCGGCACCGCGGCGCCGTGCGTGTCGTCGTGCTCGACGCCCACCGCGCCGGCGGGGCGCAGCAGCGCCGCCGCCCGGGCCAGCACCGGGCGGATCACCGCCAGTCCGTCCGCCCCGCCGAAGACCGCCTCGTCCGGGTCGTACCCGGCCACCTCGGGGGGTACGACCACCGAGCGCGGCACGTACGGCGGGTTGCAGAGCAGCACGTCCACCCGGCCGACGAGGTCGGCGAGGAGATGCGGGTCGGTGACGTCGGCCGCGACCACCTCGATCGGGGTGTCGCCGGCGGCGGCCCGGTCAGCGGCGTTGCGACGCAACCAGGCCAGCGCGGCGTGGGACCGCTCCACGGCCACCACCCGGGCGGCCGGCAGTTCCTGGGCCACCGCCAGGGCGATCGCGCCGGAGCCGCTGCACAGGTCCACCACCAGCGGGGCGGCGTGGCGCCGCGCCTGCTCCACCCCCCAGCCGGCGAGCAGTTCGGTCTCCGGGCGGGGTACGAACACCCCGGGGCCGACCGCCAGCTCCAGGTGCCGGAAGCCGGCAACCCCGGTCAGGTGCTGCAGCGGCTCCCGGGCCACCCGCCGGGCCACCAGCGCGTCCAGCCGGTCCCGGTGGGCCGGCGTGAAGCCGTCGGCCAGCGCGAGCCGGCCGCGCGGCACCTCCAGCACGTACGCCGCGAGCAGCTCGGCCTCCGCCCGGGGGGCCTCGACACCGGCCGCGGCCAGCGCACGGGCCGCCCGGGCGACGACCAGCGAGGGGCGCTCGCGTTCTGTCCCTTCGGACGGGTGTTGCGGGACGAAGGCCACGACATAATCATGGAGCGTCGCGGGTCACAGCACGAGCGGGTGCGTCCGGACGCACACCGACAGGGAGGCACGGAGTGGGCTGGCTCGACCGGGTCGAGGACCAGGTTGACGCCCTGCGGCGTGCCCGGACATTGCAGGAGTCCAGCCGCTCGGCCGAGGCGTGCGCCCTGCTCGACCGGGTGATCCGCACCACCGAGGACCCGTACGCCCGCGCCGACGCGCTGGTCCAGCGCCTCTCCGCAGTGATCAATCTCGGCCGCACCGCCGAGTACACCCGGGCCATCGAGGAGGCGTCCGCCGCCGTCCGGGACCTGGCCGAGCCGTACCTGCACGGGCACCTGAACGCCCTCGCCGCGCTCGCCGCGCACCACCAGGGGGCGCTGGACCGCTGCGTCACCCATCTGGTCAAGGCCGCCCGCTGGCTGACCGCCGACGACGACCCGGACCGGGACACCGCGTGGGGCTGGCACGACCTGGCCATGGCCTACTCCTACCTCAGCTTCCACGGGCACGCCCTCGGTGCGATCGAACGGGCCCGGCAGGTGGGGCTCACCGCCGGCATCCCCGAGGAGACCTTCGCCGCTCCGGGCATCCGGCTGCGCAACGCCGTCGCCCTCGACCACAACGGCGACAGCGACGGCTGTCTGCGGGTGCTGCGCGACGTGGCCGGCGACTTCAACCGCTTCCTGCGCAGCGGGCGCGCCGGCAACATCCGGCCGAGCAGCCTGGCCGCGTACGGGTACGCCGGGGCCCGCCGGGCCGCCCTCGGCGACCGGGTGGCCACCGGCACCGACGCCGACCCGGCCCGGCTGCTCGGACACGGGGCCGACAGCGCCCGCGCCCGGGACATGCGCCAATTCGGCCAGGTCTGCCTGGCCATCGCGGACGGCCGGCCGATCGAGGCGGTGACTCGGCTGGACACCACGCGGGTCTCCATCGAGACGCTCGGCGCCGCCGAGGCGCCCCGGCTGCGCAGCATCGCGCTGGCCCGGGCCGGGGACCATGCCGCCGCGCACCGGGCCGACCGGCACGCGTTCCGGCTTGCCGCCCAGCGCAACGACCGGCTGCGGGACGTCTACATCGAGGGCATCGCCGCCCGGATCGACCACGAGGAGATGCGCCGCGAGGCCGCCCGGTACGAGGGCGAGGCGCTCACCGACCCGCTCACCGGGCTGCCCAACCGGCGCCGCCTGGAGCGCTACATCGGCGCGGTGGTCGCCCGGGGCGAGCGGGTCGTGATCGGCGTCTGCGACCTGGACGGCTTCAAGGCGGTGAACACCCGGCACGGCCACCACTCGGGCGACCTGGTGCTGCAACGGATCGCCGGGGTGATCAACCGGGTGATGCGGCGGGGCGACTTCGTGGCCCGCTACGGCGGGGACGAGTTCGTCGTGGTGCTGCCGGAGGCGGGCATGACCGAGGCGGCCGAGGTGGCCCGCCGGATCCAGGCCGCCGTCCGCACCGAGGACTGGGAATCGCTGGTGCCGGGCACCCCGGTCGGGGTGAGCATCGGCTTCGCCGAGGTGAACGGCGGCTCCGGGGCGAGCGTCCGGGAGGCCCTGGGCGCCGCGTTCGAGCTGGCCGACCGGGAGATGCTCCGCGCCAAGGACCGCCTCCGCGCCTCCTGACCGCGCCCGCCGGGGCGCGTCGACACGTCGTCAAGATCCGCACAACTTCGGGGAAGTTGTGGCCTCCGCGCGTCGGCGAGGCAGCAACTTCCGGAAAGCTGCTGACCAGCCAGCGGCCCCCGTCAGCGGCGGGTGAGTTCGGTGTCGCCCGCCAGGCGGGCGGTCCGGTCGGCCCCGGCCAGCGCGTCCAGGACGCCGTCCAGTTCGCCACCGAGGGCCAGGTCGAGGTTGTACGCGGTGTAGCCGATCCGGTGGTCGGTGATCCGGTTCTGCGGGAAGTTGTAGGTGCGGATCCGCTCCGACCGGTCCACCGTGCGGACCTGCGCCTTACGGGCGTCCGAGGCCGCGGCGTCGGCCTGCTCCTGAGCGGCGGCGAGCAGCCGGGCCCGCAGGATCCGCATGGCCTGCTCCCGGTTCTGCAGCTGGGACTTCTCGTTCTGGCAGGAGACCACGATCCCGGTGGGCACGTGGGTGATCCGGACCGCCGAGTCGGTGGTGTTGACCGACTGGCCACCGGGCCCGGACGACCGGAAGACGTCGATCCGCAGGTCGTTCGGGTCGATGCTGACGTCGACGTCCTCGGCCTCGGGCAGCACCAGCACGCCGGCCGCGCTGGTGTGGATCCGGCCCTGCGACTCGGTGACCGGGACGCGCTGCACCCGGTGCACGCCGCCCTCCCACTTGAGTCGCGACCAGACCCCGTTGCCGCCCTCCGGGACGCCCTTGGTCTTGATCGCCAGGGAGACGTCCTTGACGCCACCGAGGTCGGAGTCCTGGGAGTCGATCACCTCGGTGATCCAGCCGTGCCGCTCGGCGTACCGGGTGTACATCCGGAGCAGGTCGCCGGCGAAGAGCGCCGACTCCTCGCCGCCCTCGCCGGCCTTGATCTCGACGATGACGTCCTTCGCGTCGTGCGGGTCGCGCGGAATCAGCAGCTCGGCGAGCTTCTCCTCGAGCGCGGGCAGGCTCGCGGCGATCGCCTCCGCCTCGGCGGCGAAGGCCGGGTCCTCGGCGGCCAGCTCGCGGGCGGCGGCCAGGTCGGCCCGGGCCTGCTCCAGCTCGCCGGCGGCCTTGTGCACCGGGACCAGTTCGGCGTAGCGCCGGCCGACCCGCCGGGCGGTGCCCTGGTCGGCGTGAATGGTGGGGTCGGCCAGCCGCTGCTCCAGCTCGGCGTACTCGTCGAGGAGGGCGGCCAGGCGCTCACTGCTCATGCTGCGGATGCTCCTTCGACGACGACCGGACGGGAACGGGTGGAAATGGGCGGAAACGGACGGACGCCCGCGCCCGGCGGGGAGCCGGACACGGGCGTCGTCGAAGGAGCTACTTGGCCTTCTTGGCCTGAACCTTGGCGTACTTCTGCTGGAACTTCGCGACCCGACCGGCGGTGTCCAGCACGCGCTGCTTACCGGTGTAGAACGGGTGGCAGGCGCTGCAGGTCTCGACGCTGATCTGACCGCCCTTGGCGGTGCTGCGGGTCGTGAAGGTGTTGCCGCAGGAGCAGCGGACCTCGGTGGTCACGTACTCCGGGTGGATGTTGGGCTTCATGTCGCCTCGGTCCTTTCGTGGTTGGTCGCCGGGTCGCCGTCGTGATCCCCGTCGTTTGCGACGGGCTCGGGCGTGAACCGGAACCGGTGGCCGATTGACCAGTGTGCCATGGGCGTCAGCCGACCCGGCGAGCGGGCCGCACACGAGATCCGGCAGGCGCAACGCTCACCTCCCCGTACGCATTCCCACGCGACTCGTGGGCATTCGTCAGGGCGGTACCCCACTGGGACGAACGGGAGGTATGGGATGTTCCGCCTGATCGCCACCCGTGGGCTGCCCGCCTCCGGCAAGACCACCTTCGCCCGGCGCCTGCAGCCCGGCGTGGTCCGGGTCAACCGGGACGACCTGCGCCGGATGATGCACGGCGAGCGGCTGTTCACCCAGTGGGCCGAGGGGCAGGTCACCCGGGCCCAGCGCGCGCAGGTGGAGGCGCTGCTGGCGGCCCGGGTGAGCGTCTGCGTGGACGACACCAACCTGCGCTCCCGCACGCTGCGCGACTGGGCCGAGCTGGCCGAGCGGTTCGGCGCGACGTTCGAGGTGCACGACTTCACCGACGTGCCGCTGGAGGAGTGCCTGCGCCGGGACGCCGCCCGCCCCGAGTCCGACCGGGTGGGCGAGGCGGCGATCCGCCGGCTGCACGAGCGTTACCTGGCCAACCGCCCGCTGCCGCTGCCGGTGCCGACGGCCCGTACGGGCACGCCGGCCGCGGTCCATCCACCGCACCCCGAGCAGCCGGCGATCGTGCTGGTCGACATCGACGGCACGGTCGCGTTGAACGTCTCGCGCAGCCCGTACGACATGACCCGGGTCGCGGAGGACGCGCCGAACGAGGCGGTGATCGCGGCGGTCCGGGCGATGCACGCGGCCGGCCACGGGGTGATCTTCTGCTCGGGCCGGGACGCCACCGCGCGGGCCGACACGGAAGCCTGGCTGGCCCGGCACGTCCAGGTGCCGTACCTGGCACTGCACCTGCGGGCCGTCGGCGACCACCGCAAGGACGCGGTGGTCAAGCAGGAGATCTACGAGCGGGAGGTCCGGGACCGGTACCGGGTGGTCGGCGTGTTCGACGACCGGCAGCAGGTGGTCCGGATGTGGCGCTCGCTCGGCCTGACCGTCTTCCAGGTGGCCGAGGGCGACTTCTGAGGTGCAAGGAAGGGCCCCCTGTTAACGCCTCCGGCAGAGCAGGGGCCCCCTGTTAACGCCCGGGCGTTAAGAGGGGGCCCCTGCTTTCACCTCAGGCGGCGGGCGCCTCCGCCGCCGAGAGGGTCACCGTCGCCTCGGCGCGGACGCCGTTGACGGTCACCGCGAGCAGCACCTGCGCGCCGGGGCGTAGCGCGGTCAGCACGCCGGTCGCCGGATCGAACCGGGCCACGTGCCAGGGCTTCACCCCGTCCGCGCCGCCGATGTGCAGGTTCGGCGAGCCGGACCAGTCGGCGCTGACCGGCGCGGCCACCGGGACGGTACGGCCGCCGGGCTGGGTGAGCGTGGCGCTCACCGGCGCCGGGGCGCCGACCGCCACGCTCGCCGGCACGGCCAGGGCGAGCCGATCGACGTGGGCGTGGAACTCCGCCTCGACCCACTCCGGCCCCTCGGCGAGCGGGTCGCGGCGGGCCCGCTCGGCCTCCTCCGGGGTCACCGGGTCGACGCCGAACTCGGTCCAGCCGGTGAAGCCGCCGAGCTGGGCCGGGGTGGAGGGGTTCTTGCCGGAGTTGCCGTTGATCACGTGCGGGACGCCGTCCACCCGGTCGGCGTGGAAGGTGCCCACGTGCCCGTTGACCATCAGCGCGCCCTTGCCGGTGCGGTGCTGGAAGTCGGCCAGCCACTGCTCCACCAGGGCCGCCTCCTTCCGGTCCCCGAGCTGGCTGGCCTTGGCCGGGCTGGGGTCACGGGGCGGGTGATGGAAAAGCACCGCGACCGAGCCGACGGCCGGGTCGGCGGCCGCCGCGTCCAGGGTGTGCCGCAGCAGCTCCACCTGGTCGAAGCCGCCGCCCCGGAGCGAGCCGGTGGCCGTGCTCAGGGTGACGAACCGGGTGCCCTGGTGGTCGAAGACCCGCGAGGTGTCGCCGAAGACGCCGCGGAAGTTGCCGATCGGGGCACCCATGATCTCGTGGTTGCCCGGGACGTAGTAGTACGGCAGCTCGCCGGCCAGTTCCTCGTCCAGGATCCGCTTGGCCAGCGCGAAGTCCGCCGGGTACGCGGTGTCCACGAAGTCCCCGTCGATGATCAGGAAGTCCGGCTTCGCCGCCTTGATCTCGCGAAGCGTACGGCGGGCCTGGGCGACCAGGTCGCTGTCCGGATCGGCGGCGACGAACTGGGCGTCGGACATCACCGCGAACCGCCAGGGCGCGCCGTCGACCGTGCCGTCGCGCAGCACCACCCGGTCGGTGCGGTTCTCCTCGGCCGGGGCGTCCAGGGTGGGTGGCACCCGGGCCACCAGGTCGTCGATCACGACCTCGCTCTTGTACTGCTTGGCCGGGTCGGTCTCGGCCACGTAGAACCGGCGCACCCGCACCGGGTACTGCACGCCCGGCGGCACGGCGAACTCGACGTACCGCCAGCCGGTCCAGGTGACGTACGGGCCGCGCAGCACGAACTGGGTGTCCTGGGCGTCGTGCAGGTGCAGGCTCGGCCACTCCCCGGTGCCGTTGCCCTTGATCCACATGCCGAACGCCTGCGGCTGGCCGGGGACGGCGATCCAGGCCGGCGGGTCCGCGTACGCGGCCCGGGTGCCGGTGGACTGGCTGAAGTCGTACGACATCCGCAGGCCGGTGCCGGTGTGCCCCGGGGCGGGGGCGACCGCGCCGCTGGCCCGGGCCTGGCTGAACTTCCAGGACGCCGCGTCGTCGAAACCGGCCACCGGTACGTCGGTCAGCCCGACGGTCACCGGCAGCACGGTGGTGTGCGTTCCGACGTGGACGGTGACCAGGGCGGAGCCGGTGCCGTCGAGCGCCTTGACCGACAGGTTGCCGTCCGCCGTCGGGGTGACCGCGAGCAGCTCGTGGTCGTACTCCAGGCGCAGGTCGGCGGGCTCGATCGGGGCGGTGTTGCCCTCGGCGTCGTAGCCGACCACCCCGAACAGGCCGGTGTCCCCCTGGTTGTTCAGGCCGAGCCGGTCGACGGTGCCGTCGATCCGCTCCAGCGGGCCGAGCACGGTCAGGTCCAGGGTGCCCCGGGCCTCCTCGCGCCAGGCGGTGACGGTGCTGTGGCCGGGGCGGTCGGCCCGGAAGACACCCTGGTCGTCCACCGTGCCCTGGGCGGCCGGATTGGCCCGCCACTGCGGCGCGCCGGCGGCCGGCCCGTACGTCTCGTCGTAGCCGGCGGCGGTGAGCCGGCGGGTGAGACCGGGAAAGACCCGGTCCGGCCGGCCGCCCCGGACCGGGGCGACGCCCGGCGCGGCGGTCGGGTCGCTCGCGGTCTCCAGCCAGTAGCCGGTGAGCCGGCCGCTGCCCTCCGGGGCGTAGATGGCCAGGCCGTTCGGCACCGGCCGCTCGCTGCCGTCCGACGGGCTGTTCTCCACCTGGACCGTGGCCGCGCCGGGCTCCCGGGCCAGCAGGGTCGACGAGCCGCCGCCGTCGAGGTTGAGCGCGTTCGCCGCGCCCAGCTCGGCCATCATCCGGCCCATCTCGGTCTGGGTGACGCCCCGGCTGTCGACCTGCCGGCCGTCGACGGTCAGCATGATCATTCTACGCCCGTCGGCGGAGAAGCCGACCGAGGTGCGCGGGGCGAGGCTCTGGTCGGCGATGGTCTGCACCACGCCGTCCCGGACCAGCACGTTGCCGCCGCCGACAGCGGCCCGCAGGCTGCTGCCGTCGGCGGACTTCGGCCGCCAGGTCACGTCGACCGGGTCGCCGGGGCGCAGCTCCGTTAGGGCGTCCGCCCCGGCCTCCCGGCCGACCAGCACGGTGGTTCCGGCCGGGATCGGCCCCTCACCCGCCGCGCCGGCCACGGTCACGACCCTGCCGCCGGTCACCGTCACCTCGGCCACCCGGGCCGCGCCCTCCACGGCGCGCCGGCGGGTGTACGTCCCCCAGAGCGGGGTGAAGACGCCGACCCCGTCCCGCTGCACCATGTTGTTGAACTGGGTCAGCGGGAGCGGCCCGGCCGGCAGGGTCGCGCTGCCCTCGAAGCCGACCTGGATGATCCGGCCCAGCCCCTCCGGGCTGATCGCGGCGGCATTGGTGTGCCCGGCGACCGGTGACTGGACCAGCTCCCCGGAGCGGATGCCGATGCCCTGGGCAGCGCCGGAGTTGTTGATGTCGAAGAAGTCACCGTTGACCGCGGCCACGGCCCGCGAGCGGTCCACGGCGGCGCGCAGCGGCTCGTCCCGGGTGACCGCGCCGGAGTTGACGTAATCCACGGTGACGCCGCCGGATAGGTCGGCGGTGAGGGCGTCGGCCCGCAGCCAGCCGTCGGCGTCGTACCGGTCGAAGGAGGTCAGGTCGAGTCCGGGGGCGACCGGACGGGTGGTCTTCGCGGTCTCGAGGCCGCCGGCCGGCTCCAGGCCGGAGGCGAGGGTGACCGCCGGATCGGGGCGGGAGGAGGCGGCCGGGGCGTCCTCGGCGGGCGTGGCGGTCTCGGCCGCGGGCGCCGCGACGCCGGCCGGCACGGGTCCGGCCAGGGTGAGCACCGGCGCCAGCAGCAGGACGCCGGCGAGACGGGCGGATCGACTGCGGGTACGCATGGGCGACAGTCAACCCGGAACTGAACAGAAGTTTCAAGAGCAATCCGCTTAAGCGAAGAAAAACTTCAAGCCCCGTCCCCGGTACGCGAAGAGGGGCACGGCCAGGTGGCCGTGCCCCTCTTCGGGTCGCTCCTGTCAGGTCACTCGCCCGGAGCGGACTTCGCGATCTGCATCAGGAACTCGATGTTCGTCCGGGACTGCTTGAGCCGGTCCAGCAGGAGATCGAGCGCCGCCTGCGAGTCCAGCGAGTGCAGCACCTTCCGGAGCTTGTGGACGATCGCCAGCTCCTCCGGCGCGAGCAGGACCTCCTCCTTACGCGTGCCGGAGGGGTTGATGTCGATCGCCGGGAAGACCCGCTTGTCGGCGATCTTCCGGTCCAGCTTGAGCTCGGCGTTACCGGTGCCCTTGAACTCCTCGAAGATGACCGTGTCCGCCATGGACCCGGTCTCCACCAGCGCGGTGGCGAGGATGGTCAGCGAGCCGCCGTTCTCGATGTTGCGCGCCGCGCCCAGGAAGCGCTTCGGCGGGTAGAGCGCGGTGGAGTCGATACCACCCGACATGATCCGGCCGCTGGCCGGCGCCGCCAGGTTGTACGACCGACCGAGCCGGGTCACCGAGTCGAGCAGCACGACCACGTCGTGGCCCAGCTCGACCAGGCGCTTCGCCCGCTCGATCGCCAG
>NZ_JAPDPH010000074.1 GCF_026013475.1 Micromonospora yasonensis
GTGCCGGGTGGGCGGCCCGGCCGCGGTCAGCACGACCGCGGTGAGGTCTCCGCCGCGGGGCGCGGCCACCCGACCGTGCGCGGTCGCCCGCTGCCCCGGCAGCACCGTCCGCCACGCCGGGTCGGTGGCCAGCACCAGCCCCCGCACCGACCCGGTCAACCGCCGGCCCTCGGGATCGGTGAGGCGTACCAGGTCGGCGCGAAGGAGCAGGGTGGCCGGGCGGCCCGGGGCGCCCCGGAGCGGACGCGGGTCGTCCCGGACCACCAGCTCGGCGGTGACCAGGGTCCGCGCGTCCGCCAGCGCCCGCACCGGGGCGGCGTCCCGGACCGCGACCCGGGCGGCGGTGGCGGCGGCGCCGCAGAGCACACCGAGCAGCACGGCGACGGCGATCCACCCGTACCGGCGGAGCGGGCTGGGCGGCCGTCCGAGGATGCCGCAGAGGTGCAGGCCGAGGGCCGCGGCCAGCCCGGCGGCCGCGCCGGCCAGCGCGGTGCCCTCGCGGGCGGTGAGGTGCAGCCCGGCCAGGGCGGCGAGCCAGGCGGCCACGGCGAGCCCGGCCAGCCGCAGGTCGGGGACGTCTCCCGGCTGGGTTTCCCGGTCCGGCGTGAGCGGCTTCACGACACGGTCACCAGGTCCTTGAGCTGCTCGTACCGGGCGTCGCCGATGCCGTCGACCTGGCGCAGGTCGGAGACGGACCGGAAGCCGCCGTGCTGCTCGCGGTGGTCGAGGATGCGCTGGGCGAGCACCGGTCCGACGCCGGGCAGCGCGTCGAGCTGGGCCAGGGTGGCGGTGTTCAGGTTGACCGGCCCGCCCGGCGCGGCCGCGCCGCCGGCCGCCGGCCCGGCGGCGGGCTGGCCGGGCTGGCTGGCCTGCCCCGCCGGGGCGGCGACACCCACCAGGATCAGCTCGCCGTCGGTGACTTTGCGGGCCGGGTTGAGCAGGGCGACGTCGACGCCGGGCAGCGCCCCGCCGGCCGCCTCGACGGCGTCGGCGACCCGGGCGCCCGCCGGCACGCGAACCAGGCCGGGACGGCGTACCTTGCCGGCGACCGCGACCACGAGCTGCGCGGACGGGGACGATCCGGCCGGGGACGGGGCCGGTTCGTTCGGCGCCGCGGTCGCCGCGACCGGGCGGACCGGCTCGGCGTGCGGCCGGGACCGCCAGGCCCAGACCGCGGCGACCAGCACCACGACGGCGGCCACGACGGCCAGGGCGCGGACGCCCCGGCGGCCGGGGTCGAAGGCGCCCGGCCCGGGCAGCCGGGACGCCAGGCGGCCGGTCCCCTTGGGGTCGGCGGCGCCAGCCCGTACGTCGCCGGTCGAGGTCGTCGCCGGTCCGGGCTCGCCGAGGCCCGCAACCGCGGCCAGGTCGTCCGGGTCGGGCGACGGCACCGCCCGATCGCGCCCCGGCGACCAGGAGGCCAGCCGGCCGGGACGGGAGAAGGGGGCCGGTTCGGCGGCCAGGCCGTCCGGCCGAGAGGACGTGGCCGGGCCGGGAGCCAGCCGGTCGGCACCGGAGGACGAGTGCGCTCCGGGCACCAGCCGGTCCGGGCGGGAGAACGAGGCCGGCCCGGCGGCCGACCGGTCCCGCCGGGACGACGGGGCCCGCCCGGAGGCCGCCGGGCCGGAACCGGCGGAGGGGACCGATCTGGATGCCGGCCCGTCCGGACGAGAAGACGGGGTGGAGGGCAGCGGCTCAGCAGGCCGGCGGGCCGAGCCGAAGGGCGTCGGTTCACCGAAGGGCGACGGGGTCGGCCCGGACCGTCCGAACTCGCCGCCGGACGCCGGCCCGGACCGGTTCGTCGGCGGGGCGGGATCGGGCCCGACCGGTTCGAACAGCCGGGAGAGCCGCTGCCGTACCCTCGTCTCCTCGTCGTCTGGCACGGCTGCGGACGCTACGGCGGCGGCGGGCCCGCACGCAGGACGGCGAGGCTCCGCTGTGGACGGCGGACCGGGCTGTGGACGACGCCCTGATCATGCCCGGCCTGTGCTAACGGGCCGGTGACAGCTCCCGGGCGAAGCGGCGCACGGCGTCGGTGACGGCCGCCGGGGCGTCGAAGTTGGCCAGGTGCGCGGCGCCCGGGATCAGTTCGATCCGGGTGCCGGGGCGGGCCTGCGCGAACGTCCGCTCGCCGGAGCGGAACAGCCGGTCCCGTTCCCCGTTGAGGATGAGCACCGGGGCGCGGACCGCCGCGAGGCTGGCCGCGTCGAAGCGGCCGAGCATGTCCCGCCAGGCGACCGGCAGGGTGTGGAAGGCGTAGCCGTCGGCGATGGTGGCGTCGACCACCTCCGGTGGGTACAGCCGGCGCAGCAGCCGGTCGTTCCACCGGGTGAGCCGGTCGGCCGGGAGCCGCTCGACCAGGGCCGCCACCAGCCGGTACGGGATCGTCAGCGGCCCGGTGGTGGGCATGCTCGCGCCCATCAGCACCAGCCCGGCCAACAGGTCCGGGTGCCGGTGCGCGAAGTGCAGCGAGACGTACCCGCCGAGCGAGTGCCCGACCACCACGGCGGGGCCAGCGTCGAGGTCGCGGACCGCCTGGGCAATCAGGTCGGCGGCCCGGTCCAGGTCCCACGGCTCGGTCGAGCGGCTGCCGTGCCCGGGCAGGTCGACGGCCGTCACCGGGAACTCGGCGGCGAGGGCGGCCAACTGCGGCCGCCACTGGCCGCCGGCGAACCGGGTGCCGTGCACCAGCACGATCGGCGAATGATCCACAGTGCTCAGTGTGCCTCCGGGTCGAGGCCCAGCGCCGCGCGGCCCCCGTCCACCGGCAGGGTCACCCCGTTGACGAAGGCGGCCTGCGACGAGAGCAGGAACGCCACCGCCTCGGCGACCTCCTCGGCACGGCCGATCCGGCCCACCGGGTGCAGCCGCGCCAGTTCCGCCCCGGCCCGGTCCGCCTCGGCCGGTGCCAGGCCGGCCAGGAAGGCGGCGTGCCGCTCGGTGTGGATCGAGCCGAGCGCAACCGCGTTGGTCCGGATGCCCTGGCCGCCGTAGTCGACGGCGAGCGCCCGGGTCAGCCCCTCCACGGCGGCCTTCGCGGTGGCGTACGGCAGGGCACCCGGCACCGCCCGGCGGGCCTGGTGGGAGGAGACGTTGACGATCGCGCCACCGGTCCCGGCGGCGCGGAAGCGGCGTACTGCGGTGGCGGCGCCGACCACGGCGGGGCGCAGGTTGCGGTCGATCAGTGCGCAGACCTCGGCGGTGGACGCGGTGTGCAGGGCGGCGTCCCGGAACACGGCGGCGTTGTTGACCCAGCCGGCCAGCGGCGCGGTCGCCGCGGCCAGGTCGGCGGCCCGCCCGGTGACCGCCTCGTCGGACGCGTCGCCGGGCACCGCGAGCAGCCGGCCGGCGGCCGGGTGGTCGGCCAGCCAGGCCAGCGCCGCCCGGTCGTGCTCGACGACGGCCACGGTGCCGCCGTCGGCGGCGAGCCGTTCGACGATCGCCCGGCCGACGCCCCGGCCGCCGCCGGTGACCACGTAGGAACGCCCGACGCCCGGGCCGCCACCGGTCACCACAGCGGAGCGCGCGGCGCCCGGACCGCCGCCGATCGGCGCGGGCGGCACCTGGGTCACCCTGCCGACCGGCGGTGGATGACGACGCAGGCCAGGCCCGGTCCGGCATGGGCGGCGACCACCGCCCCGGCCTCGGTGACGTACGTCTCGTGCAGGCGGTCGCCGAGCCGCTCGGCCAGCGCCGTCACCAGTTGCTCGGCGCGCTGCGGCGCGGCCAGATGGTGCACCGCCAGGTCCACCTCGGCGTCGCCGGCCGCCTCGACGGCCAGGTCGACCAGGCGCGCCACGCCCCGGCCGGCGGTACGGACCTTGTCCCGGACCACGATGGCGCCGTCGGGCATGTGCATGATCGGCTTCACCGAGAGGGCGGTGCCGAGCAGCGCCTCGGCCGCGTTGATCCGGCCGCCGCGGCGGAGGAACTCCAGGGTGTCCACGTAGAAGAAGATGGTGGTCCGCGCGATCGCGTCGAGCGCCGCCTGACGTACCCCGTCGAGGTCCGCGCCGACGGCGGCGGCCGAGGCGGCGGCGAGCACCGGGAAGCCGAGGCCCATCCCGGTGGAGCGGCTGTCGACCACGGCGACCCGGTCGCCGAACTCGGCGGCGACCAGCCGGGCCGCCTCGACCGTGCCGGAGAGCTCGGCCGACAGGTGCACCGAGACCACGGCGTCGGCGCCGCCGGCGAGCAGCGCGCGGTAGACCTCGGCGAACTGTTCGGGCGCCGGCCGGGAGGTGCTCACCGAGACCCGCCGGCCGCTCAGCGCCCGGGTGGCGTCGTCCGGGAACGTCTCGACGCCTTCCAGCCCCTCCGCGCCGTTGAGCACGACGGCCAGCGGGACGACGGTGAGCCGGTGCGCGCGCACCAGCTCGGGCGGGAGGTAGGCGGTGGAGTCGGTGACGACCGCGACGGGCATGACCGGCACGCTAGCCGATGTCGCGGCGGCGTGCTCAGACCGCGTCGGCCGACGCGGGCGCCGTGACGAGGCCGACATTGTGCGCCCGCAGGTGCCAGCCCCGGACGTCGTCGTGGCGCAGCTCGCTCCAGTGGCAGTTGGCCAGCGAGCCGACGGTGCGCAGCACCGCGTGGTCCCAGCCGAGCAGGTGACCGACGCCCTGCCGGGCGCCGCCGCCGTGCGTGGTCACCACGACGGTGCCGCCGACGGCCAGCTCGGCCGCGTCCTGGAACGCGGCACCGAGCCGCTTGCCCAGGTCGTCGAGGGTCTCGATGCCGGCGCCCGGGTCGGGGTCACCGGCGCGCCAGCGCGCGTACTCGGCGGGGAAGCGCTCGGCGACCTCGGTGAGGGTGAGGCCCTGCCACTGGCCGAAGTGCCGCTCGCGCAGCCGGGCGTCGGGCCGGACCGGCAGTCCGGTCAGCGCGGCGAGGGCGGCGGCGGTGTCGGCCGCCCGGCGCAGATCGCTGGCGACGATGGCGTCCGGGTGCAGCATGGCGAGCACCGACGCGGTGGCGCGGGCCTGCTCCCGACCGAGGTCGTTGAGGGGAATGTCGGTCTGCCCCTGCACCCGGTCGGTGGCGTTCCAGTCGGTGTTGCCGTGCCGCCAGACGATCAGACGGGTCATTCGGCGCTGGCGGTGCCGGCTGCGGAGTCCGCCAGGTCCCGGTCCACGAACGGGACCTGCGGGCAGTCCTTCCAGAGCCGGTCGAGGGCGTAGAACTCGCGCTCCTCGGTGTGCTGCACGTGGACCACGATGTCGACGTAGTCGAGCAGCACCCAGCGACCGCCCCGCTCGCCCTCGCGGCGGACCGGCTTGGCCTTCTCCGGCAGCTCCAGCAGGCGCTCCTCGATGGCGTCGACGATGGCGAGCACCTGACGCTCGTTCGGAGCGGCGGCCAGCACGAACGCGTCGGTGATGGCGAGCTGGTCGCCCACGTCGATGATGACGATGTCCTGCGCCTTCTTGTCGGCCGCCGCCTGGGCCGCGGCCATCGCCAGCTCGTGCGCGCGTTCCGAAACTGTCACCGTTCTCCTTCGATCAACCGTGCGACCCTCCAAGCCTCTCACACCCGGCGGGGCGACGACTTGTCAGTTCTGGTCGATTACGCGGACAAACGCTCACGTTCCGGGCGGAATCACCGCTGGTAGAGCCGCCGTTTGGCGATGTACTGCACCACACCGTCCGGCACCAGATACCAGACCGGCTCGCCGCGGGCCACCCGGGCCCGGCAGTCGGTCGACGAGATGGCCATGGCGGGGACCTGGATCAGGCTGACCGTGTCGGCGGGCAGATGCTTGTCGGAGAGTTCGAAGCCGGGCCGGGTCACCCCGATGAAGTGGGCCAGCTCGAACATCCGGTCCACCTCCTTCCAGGACAGGATGCGCTCCAGCGCGTCCGCCCCGGTGATGAAGAACAGCTGCACCTTCGGGCCGTACTCGTCGTGCAGGTCCTGCAGGGTGTCGACGGTGTAGGTCGGGCCCCCCCGGTCGATGTCCACCCGGCTCACCTGGAAACGCGGGTTGGAGGCGGTGGCGATCACCGTCATCAGGTAGCGGTCCTCGGCCGAGCTGACCGGCTCGTCCGCCTTCTGCCAGGGCTGGCCGGTGGGGACGAAGACCACCTCGTCCAGGCCGAACCGGTCGGCCACCTCGCTGGCGGCGACCAGGTGCCCGTGGTGGATCGGGTCGAAGGTGCCGCCCATGATGCCGATCCGCCGGATGTCTTCCTCCACCCCGCGATCGTAGGCCGGGGCTTACCGGCCGCCGGGCGGGGCCGGTGGCGGATGAGGCTTCCGCGGAGCGCGGCGCGGTCCTATACTCGTATGCGAGTAATCGGAAGCGAGTATCGACGGGAGCGTGCCATGCCGGGGCGGAGGAAGGTCGGAAACCTGCTGGCACTGGCCGTGCTCTCCGCCCTCGTCCAGCAGCCGATGCACCCGTACGAGATCGCCACCACGCTGCGGTCCTGGGGCAAGGACCAGGACATGGCGATCAAATGGGGGTCCCTCTACACGGTCGTCCGCAACATGGAGCGGCACGGGCTGATCGCCGCCGTGGAGAGCGTCCGCGAGGGCCGGCGCCCCGAGCGCACCGTCTACCGGATCACCGACGCCGGCCGAGCCGAGCTGGTCGACTGGGCCCGCGAGTTGGTCTCCACCCCGGTCACGGAGCAGTCCTCCTTCCGGGCCGGCCTCTCGGTGCTCGCCGTGCTCCACCCGGACGAGGCCACCGCGCTGCTCCGGCGGCGGCTGGCCCGGCTCGAGGACGGGATCAGGACCGCCCGCGAGGCGTTCGCGGAGCACGCCCGCTCGGTGCCCCGCCTGTTCCTCGTCGAGAACGAGTACGACCTGACGATCCAGGAGGCGGAAGCGAACTGGATCCGCTCCCTGCTGGCCGAGTTCACCTCGGGCAGCTACCCCGGGCTGGACGAGTGGCGGGCCTTCCACGAGGCCGGCACCGCCCCGGGCGGGGCGACGGAAGGGGGCAGCAGCACCAAGTGATCGACGGCCCCGGCTCGGTGCGCCAACACCGCGCCGGGGCCCTTACCTCGAACCGACACCTGACGGCGCCCGGCCCGAAGCGGCAACCACGAGGATACCGGCGCTCCGAACAGGTGGGTTCGGCACGTACGACCACCGACGACCCCTGGGAGGGACCGTGTCCAGAGTGAGAACCGCGATCGTCATCGGCGGCGGCATCGCCGGTCCGGTGACCGCGTTGGCCCTGCACCGCGCCGGCATCACCGCCACCGTGTACGAGGCGTACCCGAACACCAGCGACGGCCGGGGCGGCACGCTCGCCCTCGCCCCGAACGGCGTCGCGGCGCTGCGCCTGGTCGGCGCGGACGAGGCGGTCACCGCGATCGGCACCCCGATCCACACGCAGGCGCTGGCGGTGGGCCGCAAGCGCGTCCCCCTGCCCGGCCTGGCCGGGATGCCCCCGCTGCGGGTGGTGCACCGCAACGAGCTGCACCAGGTGCTGCACGACCGGGCCGTCGCCGAGGGCGTGACCATCGCGCACGGCAAGCGCCTGGTCGGCGTACGGGAGACGGCCGGCGGGGTGACCGCCACCTTCGCCGACGGTGACACGGCCACCGCGGACGTGCTGATCGGCGCGGACGGGGTCCACTCGACCGTGCGTACGCTGATCGACCCGCACGCCCCCGGTCCCCGGTTCACCGGGGTGCTGGGCTTCGAGGCGGTGGCCCGGCACGAGGTGGACGCGGAGCCCGGCACGATGAACTTCGCCTTCGGCCGGGGCGGCTACTACCTCTACTGGCCGGAGCCGGGTGGCGGCACCCGGTGGGGGGTCAACCTGCCCCAGGAACGGCCCATGAGCCTCACCGAGGCCCGGGCCGTACCGGCCGCCGAGTGGCTGCGCATCCTGCAGGACGCGTACCGCGACGACGACCCGGGGCGGGACCTGATGCGGACCAGCAGCGCCGAGGAGTTGCAGGTGGTGGGCTCGATGCACATCATGCCGCCGGTCCCGCACTGGCACCGCGGCCGGATGGTGCTGGTCGGCGACGCGGCGCACGCCCCCTCCAACAGCTCCGGGCAGGGCGCCTCCCTCTCCATCGAGAGCGGGGTGCAGCTGGCCCGGTGCCTGCGGGACCTGCCCGACGTCCCGGCCGCGTTCGCCGCGTACGAGCGGCTGCGGCGGGAGCGGGTGGAGAAGGTTGCCGCGCGGGCGGCCCGGATCAACCACGCGAAGGCCCCGGGACCGGTGGCCCGGGCGATCATGCCGCTGCTCATGCCGCTGTTCATCAAGGCCGCCATGAACCCGGAGAAGACGATCGGCCACGAGCAGCGCTACGTCATCGACTGGGACACGTCGGTCACCGCGGCCGTGGGCTGAGGCGCGCGGCGGGGGTGGCGTACCCGGGTCGGGTGCGCCACCCCGGCCACCGGTCAGGCGCCCGCGGCGGCCACCGCCGTCCGGGCCACCAGCGCGCGGCGCAGGTCGTCGTCCAGGTCGACGACCCGCCGGCGCAGCCCGGGGGTGAGGTCGTCACGGGCCAGCAGCGCCGCGGCCAGATCCCGGGTGGGCTGCGCCACGGCGTAGCGGGGGAAGGCCAGGCCGGCGACGTGATCCGCCACCCAGGGGGTACGCAGCCGGGACGCCGCCGGCATGTCGGCGAAGTACCGCTCGACGTACCCGGCGGTCAGCTCGGCCTGCTCCGGCTGCCAGAAGCCCTCCGCGGTGGCCTCGACGAGCCGGTTGGAGAGCTCGGCGTTGCTGGTGATGATCTCCCAGGCGGCCCGCTTGGCCTCGGCGTCCGGCAGCGCGGCCCGGCACCTCGCGGCCCGCTCGGCGCCGGTGGCGCTGCGGTCGGCCGCCGCCTCGGCGGCGATCTCCGGCTCGCCGGCCGCCCCCAGCACCACCAGTCGGTGGAGCAGCGCCCAGCGCAGGTCGGTGTCCACGGCCAGCCCCTCCGGTACGCCCGCGCCGGCCAGCCAGCCGGCGAGCAGCCCGGCGTCGGTGGTGGTGCCGATCAGGCCCCGGGCCGCGGCGAGTTGCAGCGACCCGCCGGCCGGCGCGGTGGCCAGCAGCGCGGCGCAGGCCCCGACGATCCGGAGCAGGGCGGCGTCGCGGGCCAGCGGCTGCAGGTAGCGGTCGACCAGGTTCCGGCTGAGGGTGAGCACGTCCTCCGCGATGATCACCTCGGTCTCGGCGGGCAGCGCCGCCGCGATGAGCGCGACCACCGCCTCGACCGGCCGTTCCCCGTCGGTGGCGGCGTCCAGCGTTTCGCCCCACAGCAGTGCCCGGGCCAGCGGGTCGGCCAGCCCGGGGAGCACCATCGGCACCGCGTCGGCGGAGGCGGGGTCGAGCCGGATCTTGGCGAAGGTGAGGTCACCGGCGTTGGGCAGCAGCAGGCCGGTGGCCGGCTGCCCGACCAGCTCGGTCAGCTCGGTGCGGCCGTGGTCGGCGTCCGGGTCGAGGTCCACCTCGAACCGGTGGGCCGGGGTGTCGGTGCCGTACCGGGCGATGCCGATGCGGTGCGGCCGCAGCACCGGGTACGCCTCCGGCGCGGCCTGCACCACGGCCGCCTCGGTCCACCGGCCGTCGGCGTCCACCCCGGTCACCACCCGCAGCGTGTTGACCTGGGGGCGGCGCAGCCAGCGCTCGGCCCAGTCGGCGAGGTCGCGGCCGCTCGCCGCGCCGAGGCTGTCGAGCAGGTCGGCGAGGGTGGCGTTGCCGAACCGGTGCTTGGCGAAGTGCGCGTTCAGGCCGGTGAGGAAGGCCTCGTCGCCGAGCCAGGCGACGAGCTGGCGCAGCACGCTGGCGCCCTTGGCGTACGAGATGCCGTCGAAGTTGAGCAGCCCCTGCGCGGCGTCGGCCACCTCCTCGGGGGCCACCGGGTGGGTGGAGGGGCGCTGGTCGGCCGCGTACCCCCAGGCCTTGCGGCGCATCGCGAAGGTGGTCCACGCCTGCTCGAAGCGGGTCGCCTCGGCGGTGACCCGGGTGCCCAGGTACTCGGCGAAGGACTCGTTCAGCCAGAGGTCGTCCCACCAGCGCATGGTGACCAGGTCGCCGAACCACATGTGCGCCATCTCGTGCGCGATGGTGGTGGCCCGCAGCTCCCGCTGGCTGTCGGTGACGGCCGAGCGGAAGACGTAGTCGTCGCGGATGGTGACCAGGCCCGGGTTCTCCATGGCGCCGGCGTTGAACTCCGGCACGAACGCCTGGTCGTACTTGCCGAACGGGTAGCGCTCGGCGAAGAGCTGGTGGAACCGGTCGAAGCACTGCCGGGTGACGGTGAAGATCTCGTCGGCGTCGGCGTCCAGGTGCGCGGCCAGCGAGCGTCGGCAGTAGATGCCCAGCGGGATGCCGTCGTGCTCGTCCTGCCGGACGTGCCAAGGGCCGGCGATCAGGCTGAAGAAGTACGTGGCCAGCGGCTCGGTGGGGGCGAACTCCCAACGGCCCGGGGCGGGCCGGTCGGCGACCGCGCCGTTGGCCGCGACGGTCCACTCCGGCGGCGCGGTCACGGCGAGGGTCACCGGGGCCTTCAGGTCGGGCTGGTCGAACGCCGCGAAGATCCGCTGCACGTCGTCGAGGAAGGACATGGCGTAGAGGTAGGTCTCGCCGTCGGCCGGGTCGACGAACCGGTGCATGCCCTCGCCGGTGTTGGAGTACGCCATCTCGGCGTCGACCGTGAGCGTGTTGGTCGCGGCCAGCCCGGTCAACGGCAGCCGGTTGTCGTCGAGCGCGCCCGGGTCGAGGTCGCGGTCGTTGAGGCGTACCCCGAGAAGTCTCGCGGGTTTGACCTCGGCGAAGGTCTCGGCGCCGGGGGTCGCCCGGAACCGGATGGTGACGGACGAGCGGAACCGCTCACCGTCGCCGGTCAGGTCGAGGTCCACCTGGTAGGACTCGACGGTAATCAAGGCGCCACGCGCGGTCGCCTCTACACGGGTCAGGCTCGGCATCCGCTTATCCTGCCCGATGGGGTCCGTACCGGGCTCCCCTGTTACATCTGGCGATGGAGGAACAGCGATGGGTCAGCACCCCAAGGGCGACTTCGACCTCTCCCGGGCGGTCTGGCAGCGGGCCGAGGGGGACACCTCCGAGAGCGCCGTCGAGGTGGCGTTCGTCGACGATCTGATCGGGATGCGCAACTCGGCCGAGCCGGACGGCGCGGTGCTGGTCTTCACCCAGGCCGAATGGGACGCCTTCGTGGCCGGCGCCCAGGACGGCGAGTTCGACCTGGACTAGTCGCCGTCGCCCCAGCCGAGGCCGTCGAGGCCGGAGGCGTGGTGGAAGCCGGGGTGGCCCGCGACGTCCGCGCAGCGCTCGCCGTCGGGCCCGGGCGCCCCGCAGAACAGCCGCTCCGCGCGGTGCCAGGCGTCGGCCGGGCTGAGGGCCGCGGCGCCGAGCGCCAACTCCGGGCGGAGCAGGCTCAGCGCCTCGGCGTACGTGACGGCCAGTTCCCGCGCGACGGAGAGGTCGGCGGCCTCGAAGCCGAGGTGCACGGTGAAGAACCGGGCCGGCCGGGCAGCGTCCCGGCGGGGTGGCGCGATCAACGTTTCCTCGCGGTCGCCCGGGCCCATGCCGAGCCCGACCACCACCCGGCGCTGCCGCCAGTGTGCGGCCCTGTTGTCCCGCATCACGTTCCTCCCCGTCTCCGGTGCCGCCGGCGGGGTCCGGCCGCTCCGTGCCGGCCCGCCGGTGGTGTCCCGCGACCGGTCCGCCGCCGGTCCGGAACTGAGCGAACCAGCTTTCCGCCGTCCAGGGAGGGGCCAGCTCCGACGCCGGGGCTGGCCCCTCCCCGGGTACGCCGAGGCGGCCATGGGGAGCGGCAGCGGATTCACCCGCCCGGACCGGGGTAAAGGCGCAGCGACCGTGCCGTGCCGCCGTCAGGAGCAGCCGATGAGCGCCATCCCCACCGACCGGAGCCCGGAGAGCACGCTGGCGTTCCTCCGCGCCGGCTACCGGTTCGTGGGCGACCGCTGCGACCGGTACGGCAGCGACATCTTCCAGACCCGCCTGCTGCTGGAGCCGACCATCTGCCTGCGCGGCCGCCCGGCCGCCGAGCTGTTCTACGACGACGACCGCTTCATCCGGCACGGCGGCATGCCGATGCGGGGGCAGCGCACGCTCACCGGGATCGGCGGCGTTCAGGGGCTCGACGGCGGCGCGCACCGGGCCCGGAAGGCGATGCTGATGTCGATCATGACGCCCGCCGGCATCCGCCACCTCGGACAGCTCGTCGACGACGGGTGGCGGGCCCGGATTCCGGTCTGGGCCGAGCGCGGCCCGGTGGTGCTCTACGACGAGGTCGGCCGGATCCTGGCCCGGGCGGTCTGCGCCTGGGCGGGGGTGCCGCTGGCCGAAGCGGACGTGGCCCGGCGCACGGTCGACCTGCAGGCCTTGATCGAGGCCCCCGCCGCGGTCGGCCCCCGGCACTGGCGCGGCGTGCTCGCCCGCCGCCGCGCCGAGCGCTGGCTCGGGGAGCTGATCGGGCGGGTCCGCACCGGCGCCCTCCCCGCGCCGGAGGGGAGCGCGCTGCGGGTGGTCGCCGCGCACCACGACGAGCACGGCCGACCGTTGCCGCCCCGGGTCGCGGCGGTGGAGCTGCTGAACATCCTCCGGCCGACGGTCGCCGTCGACCGGTTCGTGGTCTTCGCCGCGCTGGCCCTGCACGACCACCCGGGATGGCGGGAGAAGCTCCGCGGCGACGACGCGGCCACCGAGAGCTTCGTGCAGGAGGTACGCCGCTACTACCCGCTCTTCCCGGTGGTCGCGGCCCGGGTCCGGCGCTCCTTCGAGTGGCGGGGGTACGCGTTCCCGCAGGGCCGCCGGGTGCTGCTCGACCTGTACGCGACCAACCACCACCCGGAGCTGTGGCCCGAGCCGGAACGGTTCCGGCCGGAACGGTTCACCGGCTGGCGGGGCGACCCGTTCAGCCTCATCCCGCAGGGCGGCGGCAACCACCTCACCGGGCACCGCTGCGCCGGCGAGTGGATCACCATCGAACTGATGAAACGGGCGGTCGCCAACCTCACCGGCGCGCTGAGCTACCAGGTCCCGCCGCAGGACCTGGCGCTGGACCTCAGCCGGATGCCCACCCTGCCGCCCAGCGGCTTCCTCATCGACGCGGTACGCCGCACCGGGTGAGCATCAGCGCGCCACCTCGGGTGTGACAACGGGTCACTCCGCGACCACGAGAGCCTGTGGGGCGGCCTGCTTCATCCGGGTCCGCAGCCACTTGAGCTGGATCGCGGTCTCCTGCTCGCCGGACCTGACCACCGACAGCAGCTCCTCGTCCCGCGCCCCGTACGCGGCCTGCCCGACCACGGTCCAGCAGATGTCGCACTCGGCGGCCATCAGGTAGAGGTCCTGGAGGTCGCGGAGCAGCCCGAGCGGGCCGGTACGCGTCCCGGAGAAGAGCTCCGAGTGCAGCCGGTCGGGTTCGGTCGGGGCCTGTTCGGCGTACCGGCGGGCGAAGGGGTCCAGCTTCTCCGCGTGCCCGCGGCACTGGGCGGCCAGCTTCTCGCAGGTGTGGAAGACGTCGGGCTCCTCCCGATGCGCCGCGCCGACCTGGCCGAACGCGTCGCCGAGGCGCTGCTGGGCCCGGTGCAGCAGCCCGAGATAGTGCGCGAGCTGCATGTCACGCCTCCCTCGACGACGACTCGGCGGCCGGTCCCCCGACCGTGGCGGGGATGCCGGAGCCCTCGGGCGGGGCGCTGCCGCCGACCGTGGGCGCGGGCGACGGCCGGCCGGCCGAGTCGGCCTCCTTCACCACCCGGACCGCCGCCACCTTGAAGATCGGCTGCTTGGAGACCGGGTCCCAGGCGGTGATGGTCAGCTCGTTCGCGGCCCGGTCGTGCCGCCCCTGACCGGGGGCGACGCCGTCGGCTGCGTCCCAGTAGCCGTAGTGGAAGGGGACGAAGACGACGCCGGGGCGTACCCCGCAGATCCGGGCCCGGCCCCGGACGGCGCCGCGCGGCGACTCGACCCGGACCAGGTCCCCCTCGCCGACGCCGAGCCGTTCGGCGTCGGTCGGGCTGAGCTCCACCCACGACTCGGGGGCGGCGTGCACGAGCTGGGTGGCCCGGCCGGTCTTGGTCCGGGTGTGGAACTGGTAGACGGTCCGGCCGGTGGTGAGCAGCAGCGGATACTCCTCGCTCGGCACCTCCGGCGACGGCTGGTACGGCACCGCGTGCAGGAACGCCCGCCCGCCCGGCTGCTTGGCCCGGTACTCCTCGGGCAGCAGCTCCGCGCCGGTGGCCAGGTCGTGGCCGTACGACTCGCAGTAGTCCGGGTCCGTGTTGAACATGCTGTCGGAGTAGAGCCGTTCGGTGCCGTCCGGGTGCTCGTCGTCGCACGGCCACTGGATGCCGCCCGCGCGCAGCCGCTCGTACGTGATGCCGGTGTAGTCGCAGGGCCGGCCCCGCGAGCACTCCTGCCACGCCGCGAACGCGGACTCCGGGCCGGTCCATTTGATCAGCGGCGCGCCGTCGGCGTCCCGGAAGTCCATCCGGCGCGCGTAGTCGAGGAAGATGTCCAGGTCGGGACGGGCCTCGCCGGGCGGCTCGACGGCCTTGTCGGAGATGTGCACGGTCCGGTCCACGCTGGTGAAGGTGCCGGTCTTCTCGCCCCAGGTCGCGGCGGGCAGCACCACGTCGGCCAGCTCGGCGGTCTCGGTCAGGAAGAGGTCCTGGACCACCACGAACAGCTCCGGCCGGGCCAGGATCCGGCGGACGCGGGCCAGGTCGGGCAGGGAGACCGCCGGGTTGGTGGCGGAGATCCAGAGCAGCTTGACCGAGCCCTGCTCGGCGTACCGGAAGATCTGCATGGCGTGGGTCGGTGGCGACCAGTGCGGGATGGTGTCGACCTTGACGTTCCAGAGCCGGGCCAGCTCGGCGACGTGCTCCTCGTTCGCCCAGTTGCGCAGGCCGGGCAGGTCGCCGTCGGCGCCGCACTCCCGGTTGTTCTGCGCGGTCGGCTGGCCGTTCATCTGGTAGATGCCGGCGCCCGGCCGGCCGATCATGCCCCGGATCAGGTGCACGTTGTTCACCTGGCAGGACGCGGCGGTGGCCTGGTTGGACTGGTAGAAGCCCTGGAGCACGGTGGAGAGCAGGCGATCCGAGTGGCCGAGCAGCTCGGCGGCCCGCTCGATGTCCCGGGCCGGCAGGTCGCAGATCTCGGCGACCTTGGCCACCGGGTAGTCCTCGACCACCCGGCACAGTTCGTCGAAGCCGAGGGTGTGCGCGGTGACGTACTTCTCGTCGTACCAGCCGTGCTGGATCAGCTCGCGGAGCAGGCCGTTGAGCAGCGCCAGGTTGGTGCCGTTGCGCAGCGCCAGGTGCACGTCGGCCTCCCGCGCCACCGGGGTGGCGCGCGGGTCGACCGCGAGCATGGCCGGCGGGTTCGGCCCCCGCCGGCGGTCCAGCATCCGCATCCAGAGCACGGTCTGGGTCTCCGCGACGTTGTGCCCCCAGAGCGCGATCGCGTCGCAGTGGTCCACGTCGGTGTACGACCCGGGCTGGCCGTCGGTGCCGAAGGACGCCTTGAGCGCCGTGGCGGCGGTGGCGGTGCAGAGCCGGGTGTTGCCGTCCATGTGCGGGGTGCCGATCCCGGCCTTCCCGATCACCGAGAGGGTGTAGTACTCCTCCAGGAAGAGCTGACCGCTGGTGTAGAAGCCGAAGTGCCCCCAGCCGCCGGGGCCGTCGAGCAGTTCCTTCGAACGGGCCACGATCCGGCCCATCGCCGTGTCCCAGTCGGTCTCCACCAGCCGGTCGCCCTCCCGGACCAGCGGCCGGCGCAGCCGGTCCGGGCTGTGGTTGGCCTGCCAGCCGTACAGGTCCTTGGGGTCGACCCGGCCGTGGTTGATCCGGTCCCCGGCCCGGCCGCGGACGCCGACGATCCGGTCGTCGATCACCGCGATGTCCATCGCGTCGCCGTTGGAGTGCAGGATCGAGGCGCTCGGCACCCAGCGCTGCACGTCGGCCTCGGTGTGGCCGTCGGCGAGGAAGCTGTCCACCCGTACCGGCCAGCGCTCCCCCGGCCCGTACGGCGTGCGCGGCCCCCACGGGTCGGCGATCCGGTCCACCATCTCCTCACCACCCCTCCCGCGCCGCGGGCCACCGGGGCGGCTGCCGGCGCAGGCCCGCGGCGGGCCGGGACGGCGCGTCATCGATCTCGACAGGCATGCCGGGAGTCCTACCCCGCCCGGTCGGGTCCGAATCGGCGCACGTCCCGGATTCCCCGTGCTCAGGTCACCTGCTCCTGCCCGGGGCCGCGCCCGGAAGGGGCGTGCCGGTGTCGCGCGCCTGGCCGGTCTCGATCAGCGACTTGATCCGGCGCAGTGCGCTGCGCAGCGCCAGGTCCGGGTCGTGACCGCTGGCCAGGCCGAGCACCCGACCGACCGGGCCGGACCGCCAGCGCAGCTCGGCCCGGATCTCGGTGCCCCGGTCCGGCGGCATCGGCACCAGTTCCACCCGGCCGTGCTGGATCACCGGCCCGTCGGTCACCCGCCAGCTCAGCCGGCCCGGGCCGTCGACGGTCACCTCGGCCCGCCACTCGACGCCGCCCCCGGCCGGGTCGCTGGCCACGCAGCGCCACCGGTTGTCGTCGAGCTGCTCCAGGGTCGCCCACTCGGCCAGCCCCCGATCGAGCCGTTCCCGGTCGCTCCAGAAGCCGATCACCGCGTCCATCGGCCGGTCCACGGTGATGCTCCGGTGGACGACGTACCAGCCGTCCGCCTGCTCCGGTTGGTGCCGACGCCGCCGGCGGGCCATCGCCCGACTGACCCCGACCGCGGCCACCGCGGCGGCGCCGGCCAGGGCCCACCTCGTTCCGTTCCTGGTCATCACGTCTCCTCCACCCGGGCGTCCGGGTCTGGACCGCCCGCATCCCGCAGCGCTACCCGGCGTGCGGCGACCGAAACGGGAGAATGGTTTGATCGCCGGAATTTCGGGCACGCTGCGCCACCGATCAGGCCCGGCGGAGGCGAGGACCCCATGCGCACGCACCACAAGCCGGTCCGGCCGGTGCGGCTGCTGGCCGCGTTGGCGATGGGTGCGGCGGCGGCCGCCCTCGTCACCCGGTGGCGCGGGCCGTCGTCGTGGCCGGCCGCGACGACGCCGGCCGAGGTCGGCCGACAACCGGGCGGCGGCGCCGGCGAGGCGGCCGAACCGGGCCGACGGGCCGGCCGGGGCCCGGACGAGCTACGGCTGTGGGTGGAGACCGGGTGCCTTCCGGCCCCGGCGCGTCCGGAACCGGTCCGGCTGCCGAGCTGAGTCGCCCGGAACGCCAAGCGCGGGGGCGGCGCCGGCCGGATCAGCACCCCGGCACGGCCGCGCGCACGCGACAGCTCGCGGCCACTCCCGGGTGACCTGCGCGGCGACCTGCTGCTCGCGACGGGTGGCCGGGATCAGCGAGGAGACCAGCATCCCGACGCCGAAGGCCCCGGCGATCACGGCCCAGACGACGGCCACGATCAGCGCGGCCCAGCCGGCGTCCACCACGTTGGACAACCCGGCCCAGAGCGCGATCGAGAGGAAGAGCGCCACCATGTAGCCGCCGAAGCCGGCGCCACCGAAGAGGCCGGCGGCCTTGCCGGCCTTCTCCCCTCCTGGCGGATCTCCGCCTTGGCCAGCTCGACCTCCTGCCGCATCAACGTGGACAGGTCGGTGGTCACCTGGCGCATCAGCTCCCCGATGGAGCTGCCCCGGACCTCGTCCGCGGTGTGCGGGGCGCCCGCCGGCTGGTAGCCGGAGTCCAGGCCGGGCCCCTGCGTCGGCGCGGTCATGCCGTCGCCTCCCTTCTGCCGGATCGGGCGCTCACGGACGGGTCACGCCGCTGGACGGGACGCCCGGCAGCGGGTCGGTCCGCTCCGCCGGGGGCAGCGGACGGCCGGTGCCGCCGACCGGGTCGGCGTAGCCGCCGACCGTGCCGCGATCCGGGTAGGCCGCGCCCTGACCCGAGTAGCCCGGGTCCGGTTCGGCGTAGCTGCCGGGGGTCGGGTCGAGGTAGCCAACCGGCGGAATCTGGTCCGGGACGGCCGGGGCGGTCGGGATGACCGCGGTCCGCTCCGGGTCGTACGCCCGCTGGCCGGTGCCGTCGGCGGCGACGACGTTCCGGGTGAGCCTGCCGGCGACCACGCCGAGCAGCGCGGCGCCGACCAGGAAGGTGCCCGGGTTGCGCCGGGCGTAGTTCTTCACCTCGTCGAGGAGGTCGCCCGGCTCGCGCCGCTCCAGCCAGCCGGCCACCCCGTGCACCCGGTCGGCGGCCTGGTGGGCCAGCTCGGTGACCGGGCCGGAGCCGCCGCCGTTCCGCGCCATCGCGCGCATCTCGTCGGCCAGCGAGCGGAGCCCGCTCGCGGCGCGCTGCTGCTGCTGGCTGGTCTGGGAGGTCAGCTGGTCGCGGGCCTTGCCGTAGAGATTGCGGGCCTGCCGCTGCGCCTCGCCGACAACCTCCTTGCCCTGCTCCTTGGCGGTCTGGGCGACCGCGCCGCCGGCGTCTGCGGCCTCCGAGCCGACCTGGCGGGCCTGGTCGGCGTGGGTGAGAGATCGTGAGTCACCCGGTCGTCGGGTCCATGCCTGATTCGTCATTTCTCTGCGGAGGCGCCCCGCCCCGATCACAGAATGGAGGGTCTGCCCGGCCCGGGCGGGCGGCTGATCCACGGAGGTGACAGCGATGGCACGTGACGTGCGCGGACGCGCTCCGGCCCGGTCCCGTGCGGCGATCCAGGGGGTCGCCCTCGTGGTGGCTGCTGCCTTCGTACTGATCGGCGTGCTCGGGTTCCTCCCCGGCGTCACCGCCCACTACGGCGAGCTGGCGTTCGCCGGCCACCACTCGAAGACGAAGCTGTTCGGCCTGTTCCAGGTGTCGATCCTGCACAACCTGCTGCACCTGGTCTTCGGCCTGGTCGGGCTGGGGCTGGCCCGCCAGGTGGCCGGCGCGCGGCTGTTCCTGGCCGGCGGCGGCGCCGTCTATCTCGTCATCTGGCTGTACGGCTTCGGCGTGGACCGGGAGAGCGTGGCGAACTTCGTACCGTTCAACGACGCCGACAACTGGCTGCACCTCTTCCTCGGCTTCGGCATGCTCGTCATCGGCCTGCTGTTCAACAACGCGGCGGGCACCGGCGGCCGGCTGGACACCCCGCCCGGCCGATCGTGACCTGGCCCACCCGGCGAAGTGGTGCCGGCTCGGCCACCCGGGACGGGAGTTTGCGCGAACACCGCGGCGGGCACCGGAGGACCATCCACGGGGAGTGACCCTGACGAGGAGGTCCGATGATGCCGCGATTGTTGCGGGAGAACGCGCTGACGGTCGCGATGCTCGGCGCGTTCCTGATCTTCCTGTCGTTGCAGAGCGTGTTCGGCTGGCAGGTGCACAACGAGGAGCTGGCCCAGTACGGAGCGCCCCCGCTGAGCTGGTGGGCGTACCTGGGCAGCGGGCACTTCGCCGAGGCGGTCTTCGAGAACTGGGAGTCGGAGTTCCTCCAGATGGGCGGCTATGTGCTGCTCACCGCGTACCTGGTGCAGCAGGGGTCGGCGGAGTCCAAGCCCGAGGGGCAGGCCGACCGCCCCGACGACGACGCGCGCCGGGCCACCCCGGACTCCCCCTGGCCGGTCCGGGTCGGCGGGCTGCCGCTGCTGGTGTACCGCAACAGCCTGTCGATCGCGCTGCTGCTGATCTTCGCCGGCTCGTTCCTCGGCCACCTGCTCGGCGGCGTGGTCGAGTACAACGAGGGGCAGGCGCTGCAGAGCGGGGCCCCGCCGATCAGCGCCATCCAGTTCCTCGGCACCAGCGACTTCTGGTTCCAGTCCATGCAGAACTGGCAGAGCGAGTTCCTCGCCGTCGGGGTGCTGATCCTGCTGAGCATCGTGCTGCGGCAGCACGCCAGCCCGGAGTCGAAGCCGGTCACCGCCGCGCACGCCGAGACCGGCGCCTGAGCCCGCGCGGCGCGTCCGCCGTCAGGCGGCCACCGGCAGGCGCTTGGCGAAGCACACGCTGTACGGGTTGTCGACGTACTCGCCGTAGACCGGGATGGGCTGGTAGCCGCAGGACCGGTAGAGGCCGATGGCGGCCGGCAGGTACGTGCCGGTCTCCAGGCACACGGTGCTGTACCCCTGCCGGAAGGCCAGCTCCTCCAGCGCGGCCAGCAGGTGCCGGGCGATGCCCCGCCCCCGGTACGCCGGCCGCACGTACATCCGCTTCAGCTCGCCCGTGTCGGCGTCGAGGGCCTGGATCCCGCCGCAGGCGACGGCCCGCCCGCCCTCGACCGCGACCAGGTAGCGGATGTCGTCGTGGGTGACCGTCGCCTGATCCTCCAGGCCGCCGTCGGCCTCGCGCAGCTCGCGCTGCTGCGCGGTGACCAGGGCGGCGAGCTCGGGGTCGGTGGCGGGGCGGGCTTCGATCAGCATTCCGTCACGGTAGGTCGGCCGGATTTCGCGGAGGTTTCCGGCCAACGACCCGATCACGGATGGAAAGGGACTACTCCCAGTCCTCGTCGTCGTCCGCCTCCTGCGCCGCCGCCTCGACCTCGTCGGCGGGGCGCTGCCGGCGGGCCTTGCGAGCCGCCAGCCGCTCGGCCGCCGACACGCGGGCCGGCTTCTCCTCCAGCCGGATGTCGGCGCCACGGACGCTCGGGGTGAAGTCGACGCCGGCGTAGAGCGTCGGTTGCCAGTCGAACTCCCGGTCGCCGATCCGGACCAGGTCGCCGGCCTGGGCGCCGGCCTTGGCCAGCTTCTCCTCGACGCCCAGCCGGGCCAGCCGGTCGGCCAGGTAACCGACGGCCTCGTCGTTGTCGAAGTTGGTCTGCTTGACCCAGCGCTCCGGGCGGTTACCCCGGACCGTGTACGAGCCGTCGTCCTCGGCCTCGATGGTGAAGCCGGCGTCGTCGACCGCCTTCGGGCGGATCACGATCCGGGTCGGCTCGGCCGGCGGCGCCGCGCTGCGCGCCTGCTCGACCAGCTCCGCCATCGCGTACGTCAGCTCCTTGAGCCCTTCCCGGGTGGCCGTCGAGACCTCGAACACCCGGAAACCGCGCGCCTCCAGGTCGGGCCGGACGATCTCGGCGAGGTCCCGCCCGTCCGGCACGTCGATCTTGTTGAGCGCGACGAGGCGGGGCCGGTCGGCGAGACCGCCGTACTCGGTCAGCTCCGCCTCGATGGTGTCGATGTCCGCGAGGGGGTCCCGGCCCGGCTCCAGCGTCGCGGTGTCGACCACGTGCACCAACACGGCGCAGCGCTCGACGTGACGGAGAAACTCCAGGCCCAGGCCCTTGCCGGTGGCCGCGCCCGGGATCAGCCCCGGCACGTCGGCGACCGTGAAGGTGTGGTTGTCCACCCGGACCACACCCAGGTTCGGCACCAGGGTGGTGAACGGGTAGTCGGCGATCTTCGGCTTGGCGGCGGAGATGACCGAGATCAGCGACGACTTGCCGGCGGACGGGAAGCCGACCAGGCCGACGTCGGCGACGCTCTTCAGCTCCAGCACGACGTCCAGCCGGTCACCGGGCTCACCGAGCTCGGCGAAGCCGGGCGCCTTGCGCCGGGCGCTGGCCAACGAGGCGTTGCCCCGACCGCCCCGACCGCCGCGGGCCGCCTCGAAGGTGGTGCCCGCGCCGACCAGATCGGCCAGCACCTCGCCGTCGAGGCTCTGCACCACGGTGCCGTTCGGCACCTTGATCACCAGGTCGTGGCCGTTGGCCCCGTCCCGGTTCGAGCCGGCGCCGCCCTTGCCGTTCTCGGCCTTCAGGTGCGGGCGGAAGTGGAAGTCGAGCAGCGTGGTCACCTGCGGGTCGACCACCAGCGACACGCTGCCGCCGTGCCCACCGTTACCGCCGTCCGGACCGCCGAACGGCTTGAACTTCTCCCGGTGGATGGAGACACAGC
Organism: Micromonospora yasonensis; assembly: GCF_026013475.1. Classification (GTDB taxonomy): domain Bacteria; phylum Actinomycetota; class Actinomycetes; order Mycobacteriales; family Micromonosporaceae; genus Micromonospora; species Micromonospora yasonensis. The sequence continues at coordinate 21,811 of NZ_JAPDPH010000074.1, forward strand.
CGTGCCCGCCGTCGCCGGCCAGCATGTGCAGGACGACCCGGTCAACGAACGTCGTCACGACGCCAATCCTTCCAGCGGGGATCGCCCCCGCACGAGAAAAGACGAAGCGGGCCGGGACACGAGGTCCGCGGCCCGCTTCGCCTTCGAACTACTGCTGCGGCACGATGCTCACGGTCTTGCGACCGCGCTTGGTGCCGAACTGGACCGCACCGGCGGCCAGCGCGAAGAGCGTGTCGTCGCCGCCGCGGCCGACCAGGTCACCGGGGTGGAACTTGGTGCCACGCTGACGGATGAGGATCTCACCCGCGCTGACGACCTGACCACCGAAGCGCTTCACGCCGAGCCGCTGGGCCGCGGAGTCGCGACCGTTACGCGAGCTGGACGCACCCTTTTTGTGAGCCATTGGAGGACGACCTACTTCCCGCTGGAGATGCCGGTCACCTTGACCTGGGTCAGCGGCTGGCGGTGACCCTGGCGCTTGTGGTAGCCGGTCTTGTTCTTGAACTTGTGGATCCGGATCTTCGGGCCCTTGGTGTGCGCGGCGATCTCGCCGGACACCGAGACCGTGGCAAGCTTCGCCGCGTCGGTCACCAGGTCGTCACCGTCGACGAGGAGCACCGCGGTGAGCTTCACCGCGTCGCCGGGTGCACCGGCGAGCTTCTCGACCTCGATCACGTCGCCCTCGGCGACCTTGTACTGCTTGCCGCCGGTCTTGACGATCGCGTACATCGGAGGCGGACTCCCTGTCGTTGAGGCTGCTGGCGGTCGTTCCCACGGCGTCTCGCCGGGAGCCGTGACACCGGCGGCGCGGGCACGCGGGAACTCGGCACACCAAAGTGCGCCGCAGGCTAGCGTACGCCATACCAGGCCCGCTGCCCAAACCGGGCCGCCGATCAGGCCGGGCAGAGCTCGTCGAGGCGACGCTGGAGCCCGTCGAACCCGGTCTCGTCGATCGCCTGCACGTCCGTGCCGAGCCCGCCCACCTCGGTGGCCAGGTCGGCCAACAGGGTACGCAACCGCGGGTCGGTCGCCCGCGCGGACTGCTCCCGCAGCGCGTCCCGCCAGCCGGCCAGGGCGGCCTCCGCGTCCCGGCGGGCGGCCTCCCCGGTCTTCCGGTCGCGGGCCGCGTTCACCCGCAGCATCTCGGCCAGCTTCTGGACGTACGTCTGCACCGCGGCGGAGCCGGCCTGCCTGGCGCGGGCGCAGGGGTCGACGGGTACGACAGGGCCCCTCCCTGCGGACTCTGTTGCCGAGGAAGGGGCCCGGTCAAACGTCGTGCCGGTCAGCGCCTCACGGGCGGGTACGCCGCCGCGCGCCACCCCGCCGGGAACGCCGCCGGCCGGCGCCGGTCTCGACGGCCTCCTCCTCGCTCTCCCCGTCGCCGATCGCGTCCGGGTCGTCCGCGGCGGCCAGCCGGGCCGAGTCGCCCTCCTGGCTGTCGGCGACCGCCGGGGCGGCCGGCGTCTCGGTCTCGTACCGGGAGAGGTCGTAGCCCTGGGGGTCGTAGTAGTCGTCCGGGGTCTCCACCACCTCGGCGACGGCCCGCTCCGGGGCGGCCTCGGCGGCCGGCTGCTCCGGCGCGGCCTCCGGGGCGGGCTTCTCCGGGGCGGCCTTGCGGCCCCGGCGGCGGCCCTTCTCCTCGACGGCCGGGGTGGTGACGGCCGAGGCGACCGCCTTGACCCTCTCCCCCGCGCCGCCCGCGGTGCGCGGCTTCTCCGGCACCGGCTCGGTGTGGATGATCACGCCGCGACCCTTGCAGCACTCGCAGGTCTCGCTGAACGCATCCAGCAGGCCCGCGCCGATCCGCTTGCGGGTCATCTGCACCAGGCCCAGCGAGGTGATCTCGGTGACCTGGTGCTTGGTGCGGTCCCGGCCGAGGCACTCGGTGAGCCGGCGCAGCACCAGCTCCCGGTTCGACTCCAGCACCATGTCGATGAAGTCGATCACCACGATGCCGCCGAGGTCGCGCAGCCGGAGCTGGCGCACGATCTCCTCGGCCGCCTCCAGGTTGTTCCGGGTGACCGTCTCCTCCAGGTTGCCCCCGGAGCCGGTGTACTTGCCGGTGTTGACGTCGATGACGGTCATCGCCTCGGTCCGGTCGATCACCAGCGACCCGCCGGAGGGGAGGAAGACCTTGCGGTCCAGCCCCTTGAGGATCTGCTCGTCGATCCGGTATTCGGAGAAGACGTCGGTGGTGCCGGCGTGCCGGCGCAGCCGGGCGACCAGGTCCGGCGAGACGTGCGACAGGTACGACTCGACCATGTCGTACGCCTGCTCGCCCTCGATGACCAGCTCGCGAAAATCCTCGTTGAACAGGTCCCGGACCACCCGGATGACCAGGTCGGGCTCCTCGTAGAGGAGCACCGGGGCACCGCCCTCGGCCGCCTTGGCCTGGATGTCCTCCCACTGCGCCTGGAGCCGCTTGACGTCCCGGGCCAACTCGTCCTCGCTGGCGCCCTCGGCGGCGGTCCGGACGATCACCCCGGCGCCGTCCGGCACCAGCTTCTTGAGGACGTCGCGCAGCCGCTTGCGCTCGGTGTCCGGCAGCTTGCGGCTGATGCCCGAGGCGTTGCCGTGCGGCACGTACACGAGGTGCCGGCCGGAGAGCGCGATGTGGCTGGTCAGCCGGGCGCCCTTGTGCCCGATCGGGTCCTTGGTGACCTGCACCAGCACCGAGTCGCCGGACTTGAGCGCCTGCTCGATCGAGCGGGCCCGGCCCTCCAGGCCGGTGGTGTCCCAGTTGACCTCGCCGGCGTAGAGCACGGCGTTGCGTCCGCGCCCGATGTCGACGAAGGCCGCCTCCATGCTGGGCAGGACGTTCTGCACCCTGCCCAGGTAGACGTTGCCGGCCATGGTGCCGGACGAGTTGCGGGTGACGTAGTGCTCGACCAGCACCCCGTCCTCGAGGACGGCGATCTGGGTCCGGTCGCCGCGCTGGCGGACGGCCATCACCCGGTCGACCGCCTCGCGGCGGGCCAGGAACTCCGACTCGCTCAGGATCGGCGGCCGGGTACGCCGCTGCTCCCGGCCGTCCCGGCGGCGCTGCCGCTTGGCCTCCAGCCGGGTCGAGCCCGAGACGCCCTGCACCTCGTCGACGGGCCGGCGCGGCTCGCGGATCTTGACGACCGTGGGCACCCCGTCCTCGGCGGCGGCCTCCACGTCCCCGGCGCCCCGGCGGCGGCGACGGCGCCGGCGGCGGGTCATCCCGTCGCCCTCCGTCTCCTCCTCCTCGGCGGCCTCCTCGGCCTCGGCCTCCTCGGCCTCGGCGTCGGCGGCCTCGGCCCGGACGGCCTCCTCGGCCTCCTCGTCCTCGATCTCCTCAGCGCCGCCCTTGCCCCGGCCCCGGCCCCGGCGGCCGCGACGACGACGGCGACGGCCGGCGGCCGTCTCCTCCTCGTCCTCCTCCGCCTCGGCGATCTCCTCGGCCTCGACGGCCGGCTCCTCGTCGACCTCGACCTCGACCTCGACCGGCTCCGCCTCGCGGCGGGCCCGCCGACGGCGCCGGCCGGTCTCCACCGGCTCCTCGGCAGGCTCCTCCGCGGCGGCCGGATAGGTGACCCGGACGCTCGGCATCTCCTCGGCCTGCGGGGCCATGAACAGGACGGTCGGCGCGGAGAGCGCGGCCCGGCGACGGCGGGTCGGGGTGGGCTCCGCGACCGGCGGCGGCACGGCGGCCCCCGGGGCGATCTCCCCGGTCCGGTCCTCCGGCCCACCGGCCCGAGCCAGGGTGACCTCGGCCGGCGTCGGCTCGTCCACGGCGTCCTCGCCGACGGCGTCCTCGTCCTCGGTCTCCTCGGCCGGCGAGACGGCCTCTTCCACGACCGGCGCGGCGACGGCCTCCGGCTCGACGTCCGCCTGCGGCTCGGCTTCGGCGTGCGGCTCGGCTTCCGCCGGCGGCTCGACGGCGGCCTCGGCCGGCGCCTCGGTCGCGGATTCCTCGATCGGGGCCTCGGCCGGCGGCGGGGTGGCCTTCCGCCGCCTGGTACGGGTCACCTTGACCGGTGGCACGACCTCCTCGGAGGCCGCCGTCACGCCGGTGGCGGCCGCCGGCTCCTCGGCCGCCTTGGCGGGAGTGGCCTTGCGGCGGCGCCGGGTGCTCTTCGGCGCCGCCTCCAACTCACCGGCGACCGGGGCGAACACCTCGGCCTGAGGCGGCTCGGCGGTGGCGGCGCCGGCGTCGGCGGGCGCCTCGACCGGCGCGTCGGTCTGCTCCGGCTGGTTGAGCGGGGCGGTCTTGCGCCGGCTGGTCCGCTTGCGGACCGGCTTCTTCGCCTCGGGCGTGCTCTCGGTGCTGCTGGTGGCGGTTGCCTCGGCCGGTTCTGCGCCGGTCCGTTCGCCGCCCTCGGGCTCGTTCTCGAGCATGGACGTTCTCCAGTTCTGGCTGCCCCGGGCGCGGGTGAGCGCTGCCACGCAGGGTCGCCGCAAAAGGGTGTTTCCGCCGGGCGCGCAGGCGCGCGACCGCCGAAGTCTGCCTGCCAGAGCGCTGACCGTCGGTCAGTGCTCTCCGATGGCTGCCCCGTCGCGATCCGCATCCAACGGATCAACGATCTCGCCCTGCGCGGTCAGCGTGCCCTGCGCCAGCCGGATCACCCGCGGGGCGACCGGCGGCTCCAGGGCGGCCACCACGCGGAGGCCGGAAAGGACGTCATCGGGCCGTACGGACGGGGTGACCTGCCGCACGACCAGTTCGAGTATCGCACACGGTACGGCCGTCACCCCGGAAGGCGTCTCCGACGGAGGCGCCACATCGATGGCGATGACGGCGGCACGGGCGTCGAACGTCCGGCGCCCCTGCTTGGTCATCCGCTCGACCGGGATTTCCTCGGCGGCCCGGAACGCGCCCACCGCCTGCTCGGCCAGGCGCGGGTCGACCTCGGGCAGCTCGATCCGCCACCGGGACGCCTCGATCCGGTCGGCGAGGCTGCCGCTGGTGGCCTCCACCACATCGAGCACGTCGAGCCCGGGCGAGAGGGCGGCGTCCAGGGCCTGCCGCAGCTGCTCCGGGTCGACCGGCTCGCGCAGGCCGATCTCCAGGTACTCGGCCTCGCTGGCGACGCCGGTCGGCGCCGCGGAGGCGTACGAGATCTTGGGGTGCGGGGTGAAACCCTGGGAGAAGGCGATCGGTACGCCGGCCCGGCGCAGCGCACGCTCGAAGGCCCGGGCGAAGTCCCGGTGCGAGGTGAACCGCAGCGGTCCACGCTTGGCGTACCGGATCCGGACCCGCTGGACGACCGGTGCCTGGCCGCCCTCGGGTTGAGGCTTTCTGGCGATCGTGAACTCCTCGGGTGCTACGTGCGTGTCCGCCCCATCCTGGCGCAACGCCCCGGGCGGTACCCACCCGGGGCCGTCGCGGCGGCCGGGAAAGCCGGTCGAAACCGGTCGGCGGGGTCGTTCCCACCCACCCGGAGGCGGCGGTGGCCGGCCGGTGACGCGCAGGTCACCCGGCCGGCCACGACGATCAGGACCGGTTCCCGCCCGGCGGGTACGTCCCGGGCGGAGGCGCGTAGCCGGGGGGCGGGGCGTAACCGCCCGGCCCGGGCGGCGCGCCCGGTGGCGGATGGCCCGGGGCCGGGCCGGGCGGGCCGTAGCCGCCCTGGACACCGGGCGCGCCCGGCGGGCCGTAGCCGGCCGGGACCGGCGGGTGTCCCTCGGCGGCCATCCGGTCGAGCACCTCGTCCGGGATGTCGGCCGCCCGGGCCGCCTCGCGGCGGTACCGGCGCCGGTTCCAGACGAGGAAGAACACCAGCCCCAGCAGGATCACCAGCACCACGGCGATGCCGATGCCGATCACCATGACCTGCTGGTCGGTGGGGCCGCCCCGGTCGCCGTACTGGGTCACGTCGAAGTTGTCGTCCTCGCCCGCCTGGGGCGGGGCCGGGCTGGCCGCCTTCGCGTCCAGCAGCGGGTTCGCCGAGACCGACGGCACGTTCGCGCCCAGCGCGGCGAGCGCGTCGATCCGACCGAAGCCGTACTGCGGGTCCCGGCCGGGCGGGCCGGCGTCCCGGGCGGTACGGATGATCCGGTTGATCACGTTCGGCGCGTCGAGGTTCGGGTACTTCGACCGGACCAGCGCCGCGATGCCGGAGACGATCGCGGTGGCGTCCGAGGTGCCGTCGCCCCAGCCGTAGCCGTGGTCGGGGCCAATGTTGTAGATGCTGTCGGCCGGCGCGGAGACCACCGCCTCCGGGCCCTGCACGGAGCCGGGCCAGAAGGCGCCGCCCCGGGTGGTGCCGGTCACCGCGATCACGCCGGGGATGTTGGCCGGGATGCCGACCTGGTCGTGGCCCAGCGCGGTGTTGCCGGCCCCGGCCACCACCACGGCGTCCCGGTCCAGGGCGTACCGGATCGCCTGCCGCACGTCATCCGAGGCGACACCCATGGTGGTGTAGGACAGGTTGATCACCTTGGCCCCGCGGTCGGCGGCCAACCGGATGCCGGCGGCGGACGCTTCGGCGGTGATGCCGCCCCGCTTGGTGGCGTTGATGCCGACCGGCAGGATCTTCGCGGCCGGGGCGATGCCCACCACCCCGTCCCGGGCCGCGTCGGTGGCGGCGATGATGCCGGCCATGTGGGTGCCGTGGCCGTCCGGGTCGGTCCGGCCGTCGCCGCTCCGGCCGTCGGTGCGACCGCCCGGGACGAGCCGGCCGGCGATGTCCGGGTGGGTGCCATCGACTCCGGTGTCCACCACCGCGACCAGCACGCCCCGGCCGGTGGCGAGCTTGTGCGCCTGGTCGATGCGAAGTTCGTCCAGGTACCACTGCTCGGCCCGGCGGGGTGCCGCGGCCGCCGGTTGGGCGGCCCCCAGCACCATGAGCCCGGCCACCAGGCCGGCCGCCACCGGCCGGAGCGCGCCGACGTTGAACCTCATCCGTCCGTCCTCATCGCAGGATGCCCGGGGACGCGGCGTCACCGGTGCCCCACGGATCGTCGTCCTCAGTCAACCACGACGAGTGCTCGGTGCCGGTGCCGCCGTGCCCGGCGCCGCCGTGACCGCCCATCATGCCGCCGCCCATCATGCCGCCGCGGAGGCCGTTCGCGCCGGCACCGGCGCCGGTCGCGTTGCGCAGCGCGCTGGCCGCGCTGGTCATCGGCGGCACTTTGCCGTTGCCCCCGCCGACCATGCCCGGGATGCCGCCCACGCCGATGCCGCCGGCCGCGCCGACACCACCGCCGCTGAGGCCGCCGCCACCGCCGCCGAGCCCGGGGGAGCCACCGAGGCCCGGGGAGCCCCCGAGGCCAGGGCCCCCGCCGTACCCGCTGCCGATGGTCGGCCAGGCGGTGGTCGTGCACGAACTCGTGCACCGGCATCAGCT
>NZ_JAPDPH010000075.1 GCF_026013475.1 Micromonospora yasonensis
CGCTGACCGGCCTGCCCGCCGTGCACGCGCTGACCACCGACCATCCGCGCCCGTCGACTCGCACGTTCAGCGGCAGCGACGTACGCCGCACCCTGCCCGAAGGCGTGGCGCAGGCGCTACCCGAGCTGTCCCAGCAGGCAGCCGCGACCCCGTTCATGGTGCAGCTGGCGGCCTATGTCGCGCTGCTGCACCGGCTGTCGGGCAGCGACGACATCGTGGTCGGCATGCCGGTGGTGGGCCGCGACCGTGCCGAGTTGGAGCCGCTGCTGGGCATGTTCATGAACATGCTGGTGCTGCGGGTCGACGTCTCCGGTGATCCGCCGTTCCTGACCCTGGTCCGCCGGGTGCGCCACGTCGTGCTCGACGCGTGGGACCACCAGGACATGCCGTTCCAGAAGCTCGTCGAGGACCTGGCGGTGCGGCGCGACCCCGGCGTACCGCCGCTGTATCAGGTCACGTTCCACCATCTGCCGACCGGCCGCGGTGAGGCGTTCGGCGGCGCCATGGACGACCTGTCGCTGGAGATCGCCGGGGACGAACTGCGGCTGGAGTACAACACCGCACTGTTCGACGCCGCCACCATGGAGGCGTTCGCGGACCGCTACCTGCTGCTGCTCGCGGCCGCTGCCGCGGCGCCGCGGACCAGGGTGGGCGCGCTGCCGATCATGTCGGACGCCGAGCGCGCCCAGGTCGTGACGGGCTGGAACGCCACCGACGCACCGGTGCGCCAGACCACCCTGGCGGAGCTGTTCGACAGCCAGGCCCGGCGCACGCCGGACGCGGTCGCGCTGGTCGACGGCGGCACCCGGCTGACCTACGCCGAGTTGTCCGCCGCCGCCGAGCAGGTGGCGCGGCGGCTGATCGCGCACGGCGTGGGGCCTGAGTCGATCGTCGCCATCCACGAGCCGCGCTCCAGCCGCCTGGTCGCCGGGCTGCTCGGCATTCACCGGGCCGGTGCGGCGTACCTGCCGTTGGATCCGGATTATCCGGCGCAGCGGCTGGCCCACATGCTCGCGGATGCCGGTGCCGGGGTGCTGCTGGCCGACGAGGTGCCGGAGGGGCTGGCGGTACCGGGCGTGGTGCTGCCGCTAACCGGTCCGGACCAGCCCGAGACCGCTGCGGGCACAGCCGCTGGGCCGGGCAACGCGGCGTACCTGATCTACACGTCAGGGTCCACCGGGCGACCGAAGGGCGTGATCAACGAGCACGCCGGCATCGTCAACCGGCTCGACTGGATGCAGGACGCCTTCGGGCTCGGACCGGACGACGCCGTACTGCACAAGACGCCGATCGGCTTCGACGTGTCGGTGTGGGAGGTGTTCTGGCCGCTCATCGTGGGTGCGCGGCTGGTGCTGGCCCAGCCGGGTGGACACCGCGACCCGGCGTACCTGCGGGATCTGATCGAGCGGGAGCGGGTCACCACCGTCCACTTCGTCCCGTCGATGCTGGACGCCTTCCTGGCCACGGCCGGTCCCGCCGACCTCGCCCGGTGCGGGTCGCTGCGGCGGATCGTGTGCAGCGGCGAGGAACTGCCGCTCGAACTCGCCCGCCAGACCGTGGCCGCCCTCCCGGCCGCCGCGCTGCACAACCTCTACGGGCCCACCGAGGCCGCGATCGACGTCACCGCCTGGGCGTGTACGCCCACCGCGCTGGCCGGGGTCACCCGGGTGCCGATCGGCGGGCCCATCCGTAACGTCCGCACCTACGTGCTCGACCAGGCGCTGCAGCCGGTGCCGGTCGGCGTCCCCGGGCAGCTCCACCTCGGCGGGGTGCAGGTGGCCCGGGGCTACCTGCACCGCCCCGAACTCACCGCCCGCACGTTCGTCGCCGACCCGTTCGACGACACCGGCGGGCGGCTCTACGCCACGGGTGACCTGGCCCGCTGGCGGACCGACGGCACGCTGGAGTTCCTCGGCCGCATCGATGACCAGGTGAAATTGCGTGGCCTGCGGATCGAGCTGGGGGAGATCGCCGCCGTGCTGCGCGAGCAGCCGGGCATCGGCTCCGCCGCCGTCGCCGTACGCGGTGCCACGCCCGCCGAACAGCGCCTGGTGGCGTACGTGACGCTGGCAGCCGGGACCGAGGCCCTGGACCAGGCCGCGCTGCGGGAGGCGCTGAAGCGGCAGCTGCCGGAATACATGGTGCCGTCGGCGTTCGTGCCGCTGGACGCGCGGCCCCTGTCTGCCAACGGAAAGCTGGACACCGCCGCGCTGCCCGCACCCGTGCACGACGGCAGCCGCGCCGCCGTGCGCCGGCCCCCGGTCACCCCGGTCGAGCAGGCCATCGCCGCCGCCTGGCAGGACGTGCTGGGGGTCGAGGACGTCGGGCTCGACGACGACTTCTTCGAACTGGGCGGGCATTCGCTGCTGGCGATCCGGATGCTGGCCAAGCTGCGCGACGCGTACGGGCACATCGACGTCGGTGTGATGGACGTGTTCCAGCACCCCACCGTGCAGGGGCTGGCCGCGCTGATCGACGGCCCGGCCGACCAGGAGCGCCGGCGGCCGCTGCTCTACGAACTGACCAAGCCGGTCCCGGCGGGGCAGCGGGTGCGGTCCTACGTGTGCGTACCCTATGGTGGCGGGCTGGCCAGCATCTACCAGCCGCTCGCGGACGAGCTGCCGCCCGGGCACACGCTGTTCTCGGTGGCGGTCCCCGGACATGACGTCGGGGTCAGCGACACGGAGCTGCCGTTCGGTGAGCTGGTCGACCGGTGCGTGGCCGAGATCCAGGACCGGGTGGACGGCCCGCTGGTCCTGTACGGCCACTGCGTCGGCGGCGCCCTGCTGACCGGTATCGCCCGGCGGCTGCACGAGCAGGGCCGCCCGATCGAAGCGATCTACGCGGGCGGCGTGTTCCCGACGGCCCGGCCGGACAACATGCTCGGCCGCCTGGTCGACTGGGTCGATTCCCGTGGCGCGGACCGGCGTTACGAGACGTTCCTACGCTCGATCGGCGCCGAGCTGGCCGACCTGGACCAGGCGCAGGTCGACCGGTTCGTCCACCACGTGCGGCGGGAGGCCGCCGAGGCCCAGGAGAAGTTCACCGAGTGGCTGGAGGCTGAGCCGGTCCAGGTGGCCGCGCCGGTGATCTCCGTCGTCGGTACCCACGACATGCTCACCGAGTACTACGAGGAGCGCTACCGCGAGTGGGGCTTCCTCGGCGAATCCACCGCGCTGGTGGTCCTCGACCAGGCCGGGCACTACTTCATCAAGCAGCGGGCCAAGGCGCTCGCCGAGGTGGTCACCCAGACCCACCTCCGTCTGACCGAGCCCTCGGCCGCGCCGGCCACCGCGGACCGGCTCGCCGGTGACGCCTGGGAACTGGCCGCCACCAGCGCCGACCCCGGCACCGCCGGTGCCGGCGTGCAGCCCGGCGTACGCCGGTTCCTGGCGCTCACCGCCAGCCAGCTGATCTCGGCCACCGGCTCGGCGCTGACCCAGTGGGCCGTACCCGTCTGGGTCTACCTGACCACCGGGTCGATGCTGTCGTTCGGCCTGTCCGGGGTGATCGCCTACCTCCCGGCACTGCTGGCGCTGCCGGTCGCGGGTGCCGTCGCGGACCGGTTCGACCGGCGCAAGGTCCTGCTCGCCGCGTGCGCGGCCGCGGTGACGGCGGAGGCGCTGCTGGCCACGCTGCTGTGGACCGATCAGCTGGGGCTGGCCGCCGTCTACACCCTGGTCTGTGTGCTCGGCGCGGCGTCGGTGTTCCAGCGCATCACCTACCTGGCCGCGATCCCGCAGGTCATGCCGAAGCGCTACCTGGGGCACGCCAACGGTATCGCCCAGCTGGCCGTGGGGCTCAGCTCGCTGGCGGTGCCGCTGCTGGCGGCGGGCCTGCTCGCGGCGATCGACCTGACCGGCGTACTGCTGATCGACATCGTGAGCTACGCGGTCGCGATGAGCGTGCTCGCCGTGGTGAAGTTTCCCAAGCTGCTCGGCCGCCGCCGCAAGGAGCCGTTCCTGGCCGAGCTGATCGGCGGGGCCCGGATGGCGTGGGCGGAGCCGGGATTCCGGGCCATGCTGGGCTTCTTCTCCCTCTACAACCTGTGCCTGGCCAGCCTGCTGCTGGTGCCGCCGATGGTGCTCGCGTTCGGCACGATGGGCCAGGTCGGCACGGTCGCGTTCGCCGAGGCCCTGGGCGCTGTCCTGGGCGGACTCGCGATCGCGGCCTGGGGTGGCCCGACCAGGCGCCGGATGCCCGCCCTGATCGCGATCGCGTTCGGGGTCGCGATCAGCCTGGTGCTCAGCGGCGTACGCCCGAACCTAGTGCTGGTCGCGCTCGGCAGCTTCGGCGTGGGCCTGGGCCTGGGCCTGCACAACGGCATCTACCTGTCGATCATCCAGGTGAAGGTGCCGCAGCGGTTCCACGGCCGGGTGCTGGCGATCATCCAGACGCTGACCTGGGCGACGTTGCCGCTGGGCTTCGCGGTACTGGTGCCGCTGAGCGGGTCGGTGCTGGAGCCGATGTTCGCTCCGGGCGGCGCCCTGGCCGACAGCGTCGGTGCCCTGATCGGGACCGGCGCCGGCCGAGGGCTCGGGTTCGCGTTCGTCGTGTCCGGGCTGGCCCTGGCCGTGGTGTCGCTGGGCGCCTACGGCCAGCGCCGGTTGCGCCTGTTCGACACCGAGACCCCCGACGCTCCGGCGGATGCGACCGAATGGCTACCGCACCTGCGCCGCGGCTGGGTCGACGATCTGTAGCCGCAGTTCCGAGGCGTACACCTGGCCGGCCGCGTCGGTCAGCCAGGCGTCGCCCGGGCCGGGCAGCAACTCGGTGATGGTCAGCCCGACCCCGTCGCCGCCCTTGGCGTGCGCGCCGCGCAGCAGGGTGCATAGCAGCCGGGTGTAGACGCCACTGGTCAGGTCGACGAAGCTGGGTTTGAGCTCGGTGTCGACCCGGACGAAGATCTGCTCGGGCAGGCCGAGGGCGAGCCGCCAGCGCCGCACCGCGAGGTAGCGCTCCCGCTCGCCCTTCACCCTGTGCAGCCCGGTGTCGCCGACCGTGGTGCGCCAGGTCTCGCGGACCAGCACGAGGTCGTCGACGATGATCCGCGGGGTGTGCCCGACGTTCCCGGCCAGCTTCCACGTGTCGAGCACCTGGTAGTCGAAGAGCGGCGCGAACACCTCCAGCAGCGGCCACTGCCGTCCGTCGCCCGCGTGCACCCGCAGGCTGCCGTCGGCGTCGGGCCGCACGGTGAGGCCGGTGATCGGCACGAGGCGGTCCGGGTCCGCGCCGGGGGCGCTGACGAAACCGAGCTGCGCGTCCGCGGGTCCGTGCAGCCATTCCGCGATGCGGGCCGTGTGCCGCGGCCAGTCCACCGGGGCCAGCAGCCGCACCCGGCCCTCGGGCAGGTCGGCCCGCATGCCGTCCCGCAACCGCTGCGGCTCCGGGTGCCCGTACGCGAAAAAGTGCGTGTCGAACGCGGCCAGCGCCACGTGCAGTTCGCCGAGCACGACGGTGAAGTCTCCCCGCAGCAGGGCCGCCTCGTCCGGGGCGCACAGATGCACGTCGGGGCTGTGAATCCGGGCGGCGGCCCAGCCGGGCGCGGTGGCCGGGAACGCCGCGGCGACCCGCTCGGTCAGCTCGGCGGCGCCGAACCGCAGCTCCCGGGCGTCGGCGTCGGCGTCGGCCAGGCCGAGCACCTTCGCCCACCGGGCCAGGAAATCCGCGGTGACAGCGGCGCCGGGCGGGTTTGCCCCGAACACGACCGCCTGAGCCAGGAACCACAGGTCGGACAGGGGAACGTCCGCAATGGCCGAATCGGCCGACAGGTCGCGGTAGAGGGCGGCCAACGCTTCGGCGTACGCGTCGCCGATCGCTGCCGTCAGCCACCGGGCCGACAGCAGCAGCGGCTCCAGCGCAGCAAGCCGCTCCAGCAGCGTGTCACCGAAGCTGATGTCCAGGTCGCGCACGGTTTCCAGGTGGCACAGAGTGCGCCCGGCGTACACCTCGCCCGGGTGTTGCCGCGCGGCCTGGCCGGTCAACTCGACGAACGTGCGCTCCAGTGCGGACATGGCTGCCGCCAGGGCGTCCGGGCCGGCGGCGGCGGCCACCGCGTCGCGCAGTGCGTTGATGGTGGCCAGCTCACCGAGCACCCGTTCGCGGACCACGTCCTCGCCGATCGCGGCGAGCTGCTCGCGCAGCACATCCTCGGCGGTGAGGTCGATCGGCAGGTCGAACCCGATCCGCAGCACGCCGCGCTCGGCGAGTTCGTCGAGCTGCGCGTACACGTCGGCGGCGCGGCGGAACCCGCTCGCCGGGTCGGCGACCAGCGCGGAGGCGAGGTCCGCGACGCGCGATCGCTGCTGCGCCAGAGCGAGCAGCGCGGCCGTCGCCGCCGGCAGCGCCTGCGGCGCGCGGTGCGGATGCAGCAGCACCCCGTCCCGCAGCGTCAGCTGGGGCGCCAGCCGCACCGGCAGCCAGTCCCGCACGCCCTCCGCGCGGGCGAAGGCCTCGCCGAGCGCGTCCAGCGCCCACCGCTCCAGAAAAACCCGGCGGGTACGCGTCAGAGCCGCACCCGGGCGCACCGTGGCGACGGGACCGGGGCCGCCCAGTTCCGTCCAGCAGATGGGACCGAAGAACCCGACGGTGTCGTTCTTGAGACAGTAACGCTGCCAGTATTTCGCGATGACCTCCTCGCGGTGCCGTCGGCGCAGATTGCGTGGGGCGTGCGGGCCGTCGCGCCGGATCGCGTCGACCGCGAGCAGGACGGCCGGATTCTGCCAGGCCAGCGCAGTGCGGAACATGTCGTCGCAGGCGATGTCGTAGACGGCCCGGCCGAGATCCGTCGCGGCGGCGTCGAACGCGGCCTCGAAAGCGGCCGCGCCGGAGACGCCGGTGAGATAGCTGTCGGCGGCCGCCGCGAGCGCGGGCGCGGCGAACCGCTGCATCCCGGCCACCGGGAATCCGGCCGACCGCAGCAGCGCTGAACGCCACACGTGCCACGGGGTTCCGGCCAGGGGCGTGAGATGCTCTGGGGGCATCCGGCAATGGTATGCATCCATGGGTCTGCGGTGGGACGGGCGATGTTGAGCTTCGGTCTGGTGTCGTTTGGCGAGGCGCTCGGCGATCCGGTACCGGTGGCGGACGTGGTGGGGCAGTACACCGACGACGTGAACCGCGTCCTCGGGTACGGCTACCGCCAGGTGCACCGCAGCACGCCGGAGGTTGGCCTGACCGACCTCGCCGAGCGGGCCGCCCGCCAGGCCCTCGACGCCGCCACGCTCGCCGCCGCGGAGGTGGACCTGCTGGTGCTGGCCACCACCGACCTCACCGAGTACCTCTACTGGGACGCCGCCACCGACCTGGCGCACCGGCTCGGCGCGGTCAACGCCGAAGCGGTGCTGCTCACTCAGGCGTGTACGACGGGTGTGCTCAGCTTCGACACTGTCGCGGGCAAGTTCGCCACCCACCCGCGGTACGCCAACGCCCTGGTGGTGGCCGCTAACCGGACCTGTGAGGCGTACTGGAACCGGATGGACACCCAGCCGATGGTCTTCTCCGACGGCGCGGTCGCCACGGTGGCCCGGCGCGGGCATTCCCGGCTGCGCTGGCTCGCCACGGAGGCCGCCAGCGACGGCCGCTACGCCGCGTTGTACCGGCTCGACGTGGGCGGCGCGGCGGCACCCTTCGGCCCGGGTGCCGAGCCGCCTGCCGCACGCGATGTGTGGAACGTGATGGAGTTCTTCGACTACGACGCCGAGCAGTTCGAGCAGTTCGCCCGGGACCTCGACGAGCGGGCCGTGCGGGTCACCGAGCGGGCCTGCCAGCGGGCGGACGTCAAGGTCGCCGATCTGGCGCGCCTGATCCTGGTCAGCGACAACGAGCGGTCCATGGCGTCCCTGGCGCAGGCGCACGGGGTGCCGCTGGCGCGCACCAACCGGGAACTGGCGGCCGAGCACGGGCATCTCGGTGCGGCGGACCAGCTGTTCGGGCTGAGCCGCCTGCTCGCCGCCGGTGAACTGCGCGAGGGCGACCGGGTCGCGCTGATCTCGCTGGGCCGGGGCATGCACTGGGCCTGTACCATCCTCGAGGTATAAGCATCGATCGCCCGATCGGTTTTGACAGCGCGCCGCCGCTGCGCCTGGTATCCGTTCTGGGAAGGGACACTGGATGTCCAGTCGCCTGGTGCGGCTCGTCGCCGACGTGCTGGAGTTGCCGGTCGATCAGGTCGACGCGCAGACCGGTCCCGCGACCACAGCGGCCTGGGTGAGTTTGCGTCACCTCCAAATCGTCGCGGCGGTCGAGGACGCGTACGGGGTCGCGATCACGCCACGGGAGATCCGGGCGATTAGGTCGGTGGCGGACCTGCGCGAGTTGCTCGCGCGGCGGGGGGTCGACGAATGACGTTCGGCGCGCCGTCTCCGCTCAGCGACGCCGACCTCGGCACCGGGCTGTTCATCCGCCGCTTCGAGGAGGAACTGCTCCGCCTGTACGCGGACGGCCACCTCAGCGGCACCACGCACACCTGCCTCGGCCAGGAATACGTCCCGGTCGCGCTGGCCCCGCTGCTGACCGGGGATTTCGTGTTCAGCAACCACCGGGGGCACGGGCACTACCTGGCCCACTGCGCTGACCCGGACGGCCTGCTGGCGGAACTGCTCGGCCGGGAGGGCGGGGTGTGCCGTGGGCGCGGTGGCAGCCAGCACCTGCGCCGGGAACGGTTCCTGTCCACCGGCGTGCAGGGGGAGAGCCTGCCCGCCGCGGTCGGCGTGGGGCTGCACCTCAACCGCACCGGGCAGGACGGGATCGTGGTGACCTACATCGGTGACGGCACCTGGGGCGAAGGCGCGGTCTACGAGGCGCTCAACATGGCGCAGCTGTGGCGGGTGCCGCTGCTGGTCGTGGTCGAGCACAACCGGATCGCCCAGTCCACCCCGACCACCGAGCAGCTGGCCGGGACCATCGGCGGCCGGGTCGCCGGGTTCGGGATCACCTTCAGCGAGTCGGATTCGTTGGACCTCAACGAGGTGCGTGCCGCCGCCGCGCCGCACATCGAGCGGGTCCGCGCCACTCGGCAGCCGCATGTGCTGGTGCAGCACACGGTCCGGCTCGGTCCGCACAGCAAGGGTGACGACTCCCGCCCGGCCGACGAGATTCGCCGGCTGCGCCACCTCGACTGGCTGGAGCGGTACGCGGCCGCGTACCCGCCGCAGTTTTCGGCCGCTGACGCGCAGGCCCGGCAGCGGGTCGCGGAGATCTCGGCCGCGGTGCTGGCCCGGCCCCTGGTGAGCGGAGGCGTGGCGTGACGCGCGCCGAACGAATGAGCCAGCACCTCAACCGCGCCCTGCACGAGCTGTTCGCCGCCGACGAGCGGGCCTGGCTGCTGGGCGAGGATGTCGTCGACCCTTACGGCGGCGCTTTCAAGGTCACCCAGGGCCTGTCGACGGCCTACCCGGACCGGGTGCTGTCGACGCCGTTGAGCGAGAACGGCATCACCGGCGTCGCGGGTGGCCTGGCGCTCTGCGGTGACACGGTCATCGTCGAGATCATGTTCGGCGACTTCGTCGGCCTCGCCTTCGACCAGATCATCAACTTCCTCACCAAATCCGTCGCCATGTACGGCGAGCCCACCCCGATGCGGGTCGTGATCCGCTGCCCCGTCGGCGGTGGGCGGGGCTACGGCCCGACGCACAGCCAGAGCGTGCAGAAGCACTTCATCGGCATCCCGCACCTCGCGCTCTTCGAGCTGTCGCCACTGCACGACGCGGCCGACGTGCTCGCCGCCGCGCTGCGCCGCGGCGAACCGTCCATGCTGTTCGAGGACAAGATCCTTTACACCCAGCGGAGGTACGTGGACAACCGCGTCGACGAGCGACTCGCCTTCGAGCTGCTGGGCGCGGACCGCAACTGGGCCCGCGTCTACGACCCGGGTGCCGCCGCCGCGCCGACGCTGGTCATCGCGCCCGGCGGGGTCGCCAACCGGGCGATCGCCGCCGCCAGGAAGGCCTGGGAGCAGGGGCGCAATGTCGAGGTGCTGGTCCCAGCCCGGCTCTACCCCTTCGATGTCGACGGTGTGCTCGGCCTGCTCGACGGTGCGGACGGCGTGATCGTCGCCGAGGAGAGCACGGCTGGCGGCACCTGGGGGAGCGAGGTCGCCACCCGGCTCTATGCCGCCGCGTGGCCATTGCTGCGTCGGCCGATCGAGCTGGTCAGCTCGGCCGCCACCATCATTCCGTCGGCACCGCACCTGGAACGGGCGGTCCTGCTCAGCGCGGACACGATTCTGGAACGGATCATGCACCGCTCCACTGGCGAGTCTGCCGCCTCGGGAGCGGCGAGTCACGATCGGGCTGCGCCGCCATGGGAAACGCCCGGGACGGTTGTGGCACAGGCGGCGGAGCAGGGCGTCGCGGTGAGCGTACCCAAGCTCAACAACAACGACGACAGCTATGTGCTGCTGGAGTGGCTGGTCCCGGCCGGTGCCACCGTCGAGATCGGACAGGTGATCGCGGCGGTCGAGACCTCCAAGGCGATCGAGGAACTGGCAGCGACGCACGCGGGCGTCCTGCGCCAGGACCTCGCCGCCGGGGCCGACTGCGTCCCGGGCTCGACCATCGGCTACATCCTGTCCGCCGGTGCCTTCCCTGCTGCGGCGCCCCCGGCCGCTGAGCCGTCCGTGGTGGCGCAACCGGCGCTGCCGGGGCGGCCGCTGCCACCGTCGCAACGCCGCATCGCCGACGTGGTGGCGGCCTCACACCGGGAGATCCCGGTCGCCTTCACCGCCGTGCGGGTCGACGTGACCGCCGCCCTCGCGTACGCTCGCCGGGCCGCCGACGAGACCGGCGCCGATGTCAGCCTGACCGAGGTTGTCATCGCTGCCGTGGCCACGTTGCACGAGCAGTTCCCTGCCCTCTACGCCCAGCTCACCGGGGACGGCCGAGTCATCGACGCGGCACAGCCGTCGGTCGGGCTCACCGTGGACGTCGGCACCGGGCTGTTCCTGCCGGTGATCCGCGACGCGGCGAAGCTGGACCTGGGCGACCTCGCCGACACCGTGGTCGAGCTGCGGATGAAGGCGCTGCGCAACCGGCTGCGCGAGGACGACATGGCCGGGATGAACTTCCTGGTTGCGCTCAACAACACCCCCGGCGTGATCTACGCCCAGCCGATCATCCCGCCCGGCGTCACCTGTGCCCTCTCGGTGCCCGACGTGCACCGCGAGGTCGTGCTGGACGTCGGAGGTGAGGTGCGGGAGCGGATGATGGCGGACCTCGGGCTGGCCTACGACCACCGGCTGGTCAACGGGGCGCAGGCCGGGGCGTACCTGGCCGCGCTCGGCGCCGCCCTGCAACTGTAACCGTGGAGCCCCGCACGAGCATCATCACCGTGTACGCCCGGCTGTCCGGTGCCGGGGTCCAGCAGGTGCGCGCCAGGCGCTGGTGACCTCGCCCGACGCGACGTACGAGGTGCTGGAGGGGCACCCCCCGCTGTCGGTGACGGTCTGGAGGATCTCCTGACGCGGCCTGCCCTGACTCACCCCTTCACCGGCGCGGTTGATCGTGGCAAGGTTTCCTCTGTGCGAGGTGGCGGGGATGGTGCCGCGGGCGGGCCGCGGCCGGGTTGGTATCCGGATCCCTCGGGGCGGCAGCCGCCGGGGGTGTCCGGTGCGCCGGGCCCCGCGCCGGGGCAGCCGCCCGCGAAGCTTCCGGTCGGGTCGCTGGTCGTACGGTGTCTGGTCCTCGGCATCGTGGCGGTGCTCCTGGTGCTCGGCTTCCTGGCGCTGCCGTACGCCGGCGTGGACAGCCCGCCCCGGGATTTCAACTACGCGCCGGTGCGCTATCTGGAGTTGGGCGCCTGGCTCAACGTGTACGACACGAAGATGAGCGTCTGGGGTCGGGCCTACTCGCAGGGAGTCGGTCCGCTGATCGCGCTGGTGGTGTGGGCCGCGGTCGCCGGCACGGTGCTGCTGGTGGCGCTGGTGCCCCGCTACCGGACCCGCGAGCCGTGGTGGACGGTGCCGGTCTTCGCGCTGGCGGTCGCGGCGGTGTTCGGGGCGATGGTCGCCTCGCCCGGCAACGGCACCATTCTGCTGAGGTCGGCGGCTGGTTACCTGGCGGTGCTGGCGGCGCACGCGCTGCTGGTGTTTGCCTGCCCGCTCAAGAATCGGAAGCGGCGACCTCGCTGATCACGGTGCTTTCGCGCTGCGGCAGCCGCCGAGGTGACCGGGGCGACGCTCGCACGCCCGGCTGCGCCAGCCGTTGGTCACAGAAGACCCGGCGGTGTACCCGTGGACCCCGGTCAGGCCCGCCGCGGTGTCTCAGACCAGGAAAGTCTCCCGCATCCTCGCGCCCAGATTGATTCCGCCGACCACGCGGGGACCGGTCGGCTCGTGAACGTCGAGGGTGCTGTTGCGGCGCATCAGCTCGCGTACCGGAGGCGGCAGCCGGGGCGGGTCGTCGATGGCCGCGAGGATCTGCCCGGCGGTCGAGATCAGTCGATCGGCCAGGGCTGCGGCATCGGTGTCCACCCGCACCCGGCCGTACTCCCAGCCGGCGGTGGTGAGGTCGAGCACCTCGAACACGCGGGTCAGGAGCGGGTTCGGGTCGGACACCCGGCCGAGCCGGGGCGCCCGGCTGCCGACCACCGCGACGGCGGCGGCCACCTGCACGTACGGGTGGAAGCCGCTCGGCAGCGCGAACAGGGGCCACCGCAGCGCCGGTCCGGCCTCCTTCCACAGCGGCCGGTAGTTTCGGCGGTGCACCAGGAGCCGCCGGCCCGTCCGTCGGTGTACGTCGTGGGCCTGGGCCTGTAGGTCCGCGTGGGCCTCGTCGGCGGCCTCGGTCACGATCCGGGCCGCCACCACCAGTCCGTCGTCGTCGTTCAGCATCCGGGTGATCGCCTCGACCTGTTCCGGAAACCCGACCTGCGAGCGGGCGCCGTACCGGTGCCGGACGTCCCGCAGCAGCGCCTGCTGCCGCCCCGGATCGAGCTGGACCCGCCTGCTACCCAGCAACTGCCGGAGCCAACGCATCTCGCCTCGTTTCAGCAGCCGTCCCGGACCGCGGCAATGCTAGTGCGTCGGACGTGCCTCGTATTGTGGTGGGGTGGCTGAGCGATCTCTGACCTTGATGGCGGTGCACGCGCACCCCGACGACGAGGCGACCAGCACCGGCGGCATCCTCGCCCGGTACGCGGCGGAGGGGATCACGACGGTGCTCGTGACCTGCACGGACGGGCGGTGCGGCGACGGGCCCGGCGGGGTCAAGCCAGGCGACCCGGGGCACGACCCGGAGGCCGTGGTGGCGATGCGCCGGGCCGAGTTGGCGGCCAGTTGCGAGGCGTTGAAGGTCACGCATCTGGAGACGCTCGACTATGCCGACTCCGGGATGATGGGTTGGGCGACCAACGGCGCGCCCGGCGCGTTCTGGAACACGCCGGTGGCGGAGGCGGCCGACCGGCTGACCGAGTTGATCCGGCGCTATCGGCCCGACGTCGTCGTCACCTATGACGAAAACGGCTTCTACGGCCATCCGGACCACATCCAGGCGCACCGCATCACCATGGCCGCCGTCGAGCGGACGGACATCCCCGCGAAGGTGTACTGGACCACCGTGCCGCGTAGTGCGTTTCAGGAGTTCGGCCGCGTCATGAAGGAGATCGGCGTCGAGTTTCCCGAGCCGGACGGCCCGTCGGAGGAGATGCCGCAGCTCGGCCTGCCCGACGACGAGATCACCACCTGGGTGGACACGAGCGGTTACGGCGGGCAGAAGTTCGAATCGTTGGCTGCGCACGCCAGTCAGGCCGAGAACATCTTCTTCCTGCAACTTGGCCAGGACCGGTTCACCGAGCTGATGGGCGTGGAGACCTTCGTCCGGGTCCGCGACATCACCGATGCGCCGACGCCCGAGGACGACCTGTTCGCCGGGCTGCGCTGACCGAGCACGCGTCAGCAGCGTTGGGCGGTGACCGCCATCAGGTCGCAGAACCGGGCCTCGAACCTCTCCATGCACGGCTGTCAATCTTCCATCGGCTCTACCTGGAACCCGCCCCTGCCGTCGAACCGGACTTCGTACAACCGGTCGAAGCCGTCGGTCTGTCGAGGGCATTGCAGCCGCTTGAGCGTGTCGTACAGTCCAACGTCCGGCACCCGGGCTCGGTTCTCCCGCGTGGAGTTGCGGACGAGCACCGCTGGGAGATCGGGCGGAAACCAGTACCCGACCGTCAGGGCACCGTGGGCGCGGGCAGCCCCGATCAGCGGTTGCCACTCCCGAGGTGACGGATTGGTGTTGTCCACCACGACGGACCGTCGCGCAGCCAGGGCCTCGTTGACCATACGCATCTGACGACGTTGACGGTGGCGGGCATTCGGAAAGGCGTCCTTGCTGACCACCACATGATTGTCGGCCAGGATGCGGCGGCAGAACGTCGTCTTGCCCGACGCCTGCAGACCGATGAGGATCGCCACTTCCAGCCGATCAACCACCACCCGCCTCCGGGGGCTCGTCAGGACACGCGGCGGGACGGCTCGGTGTGCAGATAGGTGAGGACCACCCGGCGGCAGGTTGAGCTTGATCAGGATGTTGCCGGCGTGCTGTGCCGATCGCCGCCTCGGTGACGTGGAGCTTCGCCGCGATCGCCGGGCAGATGTCGTAGGCATGGCAGCTCCACCCGCACGAGCGTATGCCCGCCGGTGGAGCTGGCGAGCAGCAACCGTCCGTTTACCGCGGCGATCCAGGTCGCACCGGGAAGCGGATCGGTATGGCTGTACTCCGCCGTCATCGCGCGGCGCTCGCCGCTGTGGTCAAGGCCGCGTTGAACGATCCCGTCGACTGCGGGTCCGCGCGATACCCTCGGCGTCATGGTGTTCCGGGGATGGCCGGCCGAGGCTCTGGAGTTCTATGAGGGACTTGCGGCCGACAACTCAAGGACCTACTGGACTGCGCACAAGGCGATCTACGACGACAAGGTGCGCGCTCCGATGACTGAGCTGCTCGCCGAGCTGGAGCCTGAGTTCGGCGAGGGTAAAATCTTCCGGCCAAATCGAGACGTCCGGTTTAGCGCTGATAAATCACCGTACAAAACCGCGATCGGGGCGGTGCTTGAGCACCGCGGGTACGTCCAGCTCTCCGCCGACGGCCTGGCCGCCGGCAACGGGATGTGGATGATGGCCACCGACCAACTGGAGCGGTACCGCCGGGCGGTGGCCGACGACGCCAGCGGCGGAGAGCTGCAAAAGATCATTGCGGAGATCGAACGCCACCGGATCGAGGTCGGTGGCCGCGAGACGCTCAAGACCGCGCCGCGGGGATATCCGCGCGATCACCCGCGGGCCGATCTGCTCCGTAACAAGGGCTTGGTTGCCTGGAAACAGTGGCCGGTCGCCGGCTGGCTGGGTACGGCCGCGGCCAAGCGGCGGATCGTGGAGTTCCTGCACACGACACGGCCGCTCGGCGACTGGCTCGACCGGCATGTCGGACCTGCCACGATGCCAGCGCGGGAGCGATGAGGCCGGCCCGCAACTCAGCCGGTGCGTGAGATCAATCACGGAGCGTAACCAGAGACGCTGCCACGGTCGCGGAGCATACTGGGCGACCAGTTGCCTGTGGCCACGTGCGCGGGCAACCGGCGCCCTGGCGACGTAACGCGGGCGCGGCGCGTCCAGCCACGCCTGCGGCGGCCGTAGTGCGCGCCCTGGCCGGCGCTGCACCGCACCGATCGTCCGGCGAGAACATCCCCAACCCCCGAAGCGGCAAGGAGACAGCATGATCAAGACGCCACTTGCCGCGTCGCTGCTCGCTGCCCTGTGCGCGGCGGCGATCGGTTTGTCCGCTGCGACCACGACGACGTTCAGCCGGTTCCTGAACAACCCTTCCGCGGCTGCGGCGCCCGACGATACGGCGGCCCGTTGCGGAGCCGGCTGTGCGCTGTTCCACAACGCGGCGGCCCTGCGCCAGCCGAAAACGTCACCGTTCCCCGCCGCCATCGGCTCGCACGCCGAAAGCACCTCGGTCATCTGGAACGGGCAGTACCTCATGTACTACCGGACGTTCGTGAGCCCCGCTGGGACCACCTGTCCCATTCCGCAGGGGGTGGCGCTCGCGACTTCCGCCGACGGCGGTGGCACCTGGACCCCGGTGAACGGAGGGCGCCCGTTGCCGGCCCTGCAGACGGTCCAGGACGGTCAGAGTTGCAATTTCGACGACAGCGTCCAGAGCACGTGGGTCTACGCGCCGGACGTTATCGCCGATGGATCCCGACTCGTCATGGTGTTCGAGCAGCGTGACCACAACCCGAACTACCTCGGCCCGGGGCAGGGGCGAAGCCTGCATTCCATTCGATACGTCACCAGCAACAACGGGCTTGACTGGTCGAACAGCACTCTTCTTGTCGGACCCGGAGCGGTTGGTGCGTGGGACGACGAAGTAGGGACACCCGATATCGAAAAGGACGGGACCGGCTACATCCTGACGTTTCACGGGCACGACTCAACCGGGCGTTTGAAGCAGACGCGCGCGGTGGTTCGGCTCGACACCCTGGCCGGCGAGTACACCGGGACCCGTTCAAAGATCATCCTGTCGCCGACCCCGGGCTGGGCCAACTATGGCGTCGGTATGGCGGACATGACCCGCGAACCGGACGGCTACTGGTACATGGTCTTCGAGGCCTTCTCGGGCGCCAGCGGATCCTGCGGTCGCACGGACACCAGCACGGTGGTCGGCATCGCCCGCAGCGCCGACGCCCGGACCTGGTCGGTGCGACCGGCGCCGTTGATCAGCGGCCGGGACGGGCTCAGTTGCGGTTGGGACATGCCATCCTGGCAGGTCCTCGGCGGTATTCGAGGCATCGTGACACCCAACGACCCGCCTGAGGGTGCCAGCCTGGTGCGCTGGGACATCATCGAACCGCCGTCGTCGTGATCGGAGGCGGTCGAGCAGGCAGGCGGGGCCAAGCCGCCGACACCCCCCAGCCGCTGGCCCCGCTCGACGCCATCGGCACCGACGAACAGGTGGGGCGAGAGTCGGCGGCGGAAGACATCAGACCACGCCCGCCTTTCCGGGCATCACGCGGTCCCGTCGCTGCCGCTGTGGCCCGCGTCCGACGCCGGGCTCGTCCGCTGGCAGGCCACGTCGAGCAGGTGGTCGAGAGCCGCCCGCGACCCGCCCGTCGCCGTGGCGATCGCCCCCATCGGGTCGGCATGAACCGCGACCGGCCAGGTCGTCGAAGACCGCGAGAAGGTCGGACACGAAACTTCTGCCGACGTCTGTCGGACGCAGTGGCGATCGCCGGGTCAGCGGGTTGTGGCGATGAGGCGTTGCAGGGCGGCGTGGGCGGGTGGGCCCCAGGTGGGCTTGCCGCCGGGGCGGCCGTGGACGCCGGCATCGCCGATGAGGATGCCGCCGACGGCTCGTGCCATCGCCCAGCCGCGGGCGCGGCGCATGGTGGCCGTGTCCGGGGTCGGCCGGTGCCGTCGGCGGTGAGGACGTTGGCCGGGTGCAGGTCGGCGTGGAGCCATAGCGCCGGGCCCGTCCATTGAGGCGCGGTGACAGCATCGTGCCAAACGGCGCGGACGGCGTCCGGATCGTTGATCAGCCCGCGCTCGGTGGCGGAGGCCAGCCCTTCGGCGAACTGGTCGGCGCGGTCGGCCAGTGGCCCGCCGCCGTCCCGCCCCGCGGGCGCGCCGCTGGGGTCGCCTGGACTTTGCGGCCGTAGGTGACGACTTCGCGGACGAGTCTGGGTGCCTTCTCGGCGAGCTGCGGATCTGGCTGTGCTCCCAGCGCGTCGTTGATGGTGGAGAACGCCAGCCGAAAGGCGATCCAGGTTGTCGCCTCGAAGATCTCCTGGTCGTTGAGGCCCGCGTCGCGTAGGCGGTCCACGTCAGCCTCGGTTGTGGCGTTCGGGTCTTGGACGACCTGGCGGGACCAACCGGCGAGTGCGGCCTCCCGCTCGGACAGGTCACTGTCAGCGCCTTGCAGCACTTTCGCGGCGGTTGCCTCGTCGCTGAGTTCGGCCAGCCTGGATCCCCACGCCAGTGCACAGTAGGCGTCGCCGCGGGCGGCGGCGGTGGCGGCGACCATCACGGCTACTTCCCTGGGCGACAGGCCTGACTCGGCCAGGAGGTCGGCACGCAGGGCCTGGAAGGACGCCAGCACGTCAGGTCGCCACGACCAGACACGAGTGAGGTTGTTGACGTAGCCGTCGGAGCTGAGATCGGCCTCGTAGGCGGCGGCCACCGCCGGGCTGTGCGGCGGATCGGAGAGGAAAGCAACGGGACGGTTCATAGGGCCAGCGATCCACGGTCTGGTCCTGCTCGTTGCGCGGCCGGCCGCTGGTGTCGCTCTCGGCTATCTCTTGGGCGGCCGCCTGTCCGGGTTCGGCGCGATCCGGCTGCGAGCGCTCTGGCTGGTGTGGCTGGCCGCACTCGTGCAGGCTGCCCAGTACTACGTGAAGGGCGTACGGAGCTTCATCGAACAGCGAGTCGGCGTGTCCATGCTGGCCATCGTGTTCGCTTTCACGCTGGTGTGGCTCGCTGTCAACCTCCGACATCGGCTGGTGGCTATCCGCATCGCCGGTGTGGTCATCGCGCTCGGCGCTGCTTCGAACGGTCTGGCCATCGCGCTCAACGGTCGGATGCCTTACGAACCCGCCGTGGCCGCCGCAGTGGGCCTGCGTCCGGGCCTCACGACGCCCAAGAACGAACCTGCCGACGCCAACACACGGTTGCCGTTCCTCGGCGACACTATCCCGATCGCACCGCTGCACAAGGTCATCAGCCCTGGCGATGTCCTGATCAGCGGCGGCGCCTGCGCGGTGGTCGTGCTGGCCATGTGCCGCCACCGGCGGGGACAACCTGTTCCGTCACAGACCGAGGGGGGTGAATCATGAGTCTGGCTATCAACTGGCGGCGCGTCATGTTGGGGATGTTCACGCTCGCATCGCTGGCACTGCTGCTCTACACCGTGGGCGCGCCGCTCACGGAGGGAAGCTAGACCCTCGCGGCGGCAGGGGCCACCGCCTACGCGTCGTCAGGAGAGAGCACGCAGCCCCTCCTCGAAGGCGCCGCGCATGCCCACGTACCCGTTGATCCGCTTCTCGATCTCGGCATAGTGCGCCCGCTGGCCGGCGGACACCGCCGGGTCCTTGGCGGCGCTGGCCAGGTTGACCACCCGAGCCGCCGGCCGGTATTCCATCCAGGTCGTCAGCACGCTCACGGCGGTGACCTCCCAGCTGCCGGAAGCGGTACGGGTGAAGGTGAACTCCGGCACCGCGGCGTCCTGCGTGTTCTCCGGCGAGCCGTCGTCGAACCGGGCGGTCAGGTTGCCCATCCCGTAGGCGACCCACTTCCTGCCGATCTTTTCGAACGGCTGCACCACGTGGACGTGGTGCCCGATGATCAAATCGATGTCGGGCGAGGCGAGCAGCTCCTGGGCAAGATCCAGCTGGTCGTCGTTCGGCGCGTTCTGGTACTCGGTCCCCCAGTGCATCGAGAGGATGACGATCTCCGCGCCCGCCGCTCGCGCCCGATGCGCCGCCGCAAGGATGGCGTCCCGGTCGATGAGGTTCGCCGCCCATCGCTTGCCCTCCGGCAGTGGGATGTCGTTGAAGCTCAGCGCGTACGACAGCTGCGCGACCTTCACGCCCGCCACGTCGAGGATGTTCGTCCGGGCCGCCTCCTCCGCGCTGCGGGCCGTGCCGGTGTGCCGCAGCCCGACCCGGTCAAGGTTGTCCAGGGTCCGGCTGATGCCCTCCATGCCCGTGTCCAGCGAGTGGTTGGACGCCGTGGAGCAGGTGTCGAACCCGGCCCAGGCCGCCGCGTCGGCCAACTCCGGCGGCACGCTGAATGCCGGCCATCCGGTGAACGGACCCTGCGGGTCCGCCAGCGGCGTCTCCATGTGACAGATAGCGAGATCCGCAGCGCTCACCCGGGGACGGATCGCACTGAGCACCTGGGTGAAGTCGTGACCGGTACGTCCCGCCGCCTGGGCGTCGGCGGCGGCCTGCTCGGTGAGCGGCGGATGTACCAACAGATCCCCGGCGGCCACCACGGTGAGCTGGTTCTTCGGCCCCGGGGCTGGCGCCGTGACGGGTGGGGCGGTGGGCGGTCCCGGAGTAACTCTCGCCGGTTCAGTGCAGGACCCGACCAGCAACGCCAGCATCGCCGCAAGGCCCAGCTTCATCCTCATCTGCGGAAGTGTTCTCAGCTCCGGTCTGCCAGGAAGGGCGAACGCGAGAGGACCCCTCCTAAGGGTGAGGGGTCCTCTCGGCTCCTCGAAGATCGCCGCCAACGGTGCCCTGTCCTGCGACCGCGACGTCGACCACCGCCTTGCGCAGCTGGGTCAGCTGCCCGGCGTGGTCGAACCCGGCGCGGTGCCGCAGCAGCAGCCCCGACAGACCGTGGCCGTGCAACCGATGGATTCGCCGCCGTCACGGGCGCCGCGACTCATGGCGCCCCTTCGGCCTGGGCGCGTCGCCACACGGAGGACGCGAGCAGGCGTAGGCCGTTGAGGCCGACGATGACGGTGGAGCCTTCGTGCCCGGCTACACCCAGGGGGAGGGGGAGGTGGCCGAACAGGTCCCAGGCGACCAGCACGGTGATGAAGGTGGCGGCGATGATCAGGTTCGCCTTGACGAGGCGGCGGGCGCGTCGGGACAGGGCGATGGCCGCGGGCAGGGTGGGCAGGTCGTCGCGGACGAGGACGGCGTCGGCGCTGTGCAGGGCCAGGTCGGAGCCGCCGCGGCCCATCGCGACGCCGAGGTTCGCGGCGGCGAGGGCGGGGGCGTCGTTGACGCCGTCGCCGACCAGCAGTACCCGGCGGCCGTCGGCCTGTACGGCGCGTACCCGGTCGACCTTGTCCTGCGGCAGCAGCCCGGCGTGCACGTCGGTGATGCCGGCTTCTGCCGCGAGGTGCCCGGCGGCGCCGGGGTTGTCGCCGGTGAGCAGGATCGGCCTGGCACCGGTGAGGCGGGTCAGGACGGTCACGGTGGCGGGGGCGTCGGCGCGGATGCGGTCGGCGAGGGCGAGCACGCCGGCGGGCGTCCCGTCGACGAGCACTACCACCGCCGTCCGCCCGGCGGCCTGTGCGTCAGCGCACACGGTCCGGGCCTGGGCCACGGCCGTGTCAGCGGCGGGGGGCGTGAGTTCGTCGAGCAGCGCGGGAGCGCCCACGGCTACCCGGCGGCCGTCGACCACGGCCCGCACGCCCCGTCCGGGTACGGAGGTGAAGTCACTCGCTGCCGGGATCGGCAGCCCACGGTCCCGGGCGGCCGCGAGGACAGCGGCACCGACCGGGTGTTCGCTGGCGTGTTCCGCCCCGGCGGCCAGCCGCAGCACCTCTACGGTGTGCGCGTCGCCGATGGGGTGGATGTCGACGACGCGGGGGTGGCCTTCGGTGAGGGTGCCGGTCTTGTCGAACGCCACCAGGTCGATGTCGGCGAGTTGTTCCATGACCACGGCGGACTTGACGAGCACCCCGTGGCGGCCGGCGAGAGCGATCGCGGACAGCAGCGGCGGCATCGTCGCGAGGACCACCGCGCACGGCGATGCCACGATCATGAACGTCATCGCCCGCAACAACGTCGACTGCAGGTCGGCGCCGAAACCCAGGGGGACGACGAACAGTGCCAGGGTGGCGACGACCACCGCGATCGAGTACCGCTGCTCGACCTTCTCGATGAACAGCTGCGTCCTGGCCTTGGTCGCCGACGCCTGCTCCACCAGTGCGACGATCCTGGCGATCACCGACTCGCCCGCTGCACGGTGCACCCGGACGACCATGGCGCCGGTGCCGTTGAGCGTGCCGGCGAACACCTCGTCGCCCGCCGTTTTGGTCATTGGCAGCGGCTCGCCGGTGATGGTGGCCTGATCCACCTCGCTGGCGCCCTCGACGACCACCGCGTCGGCGCCGATCCGCTCACCCGGGCGCACCCGCACCAGGTCACCGACCCGCAGATCGACCGTGTCCACCACCGTCTCGCCGCCATCGGCGTTCAGGCGCGTCGCCTGCTCCGGGGCCACGTCCAGCAACGCCCGCACCGAGTCGGCGGTGCGGGCGGTCGCGAACGCCTCCAACGCGCCGGAGGTCGCGAAGATGACAATCAGCAGTGCCCCGTCGAACACCTGCCCGATTCCCGCAGCGCCGAGCGCGGCCACGATCATCAGCAGGTCGACGTCCAGGGTCCGCTCGCGCAGCGCCCGCAGCCCGGCCAGGGCCGGCTCCCAGCCGCCCGCGGCGTAGCAGGCCAGATACAGCGCCCACCACACCGGCGCCGGCGCGCCCAGCAGTTGCGCCATCCCGCCGGCGGCGAACAGCCCGGTAGCGAGGGCCGCCCAGCGCACCTCGGTCAGCGCCCACGCCCGGGCAGCCAAACGCCGCGAGCCAGCAGCGATCGGCGCGGTGGCGGTCGGGCGGGATGAAGTCGTCGTCAGGGTCACGACAGCAAACAGTACCTGCATAGCTGTGCAGGTAGCTACTCAGGTGGGTATCTGAATATGCAGCCTCGGCTACCATTGGCGGGTGCACACCTCGCTGCCGGACTTTCAGATGCCCAACGACGAGCAGGTCCATCTCGCCGCCGAAGGCTTCCGGCTGCTCGCCGATCCCACCCGCATCAAAATTCTCTGGGCCCTGCTGCAGGGCGAGTCATCGGTCGCCTGCCTGGCCGAGATCGTCGGCGCCGCCCCCACCGCCGTCAGCCAACACCTCGCCAAACTCCGCCTGGCCGGCCTCGTCCGCGGCCGCCGCGAGGGCACCTTCGTGCACTACTCCGCCGCCGACACCCACGTACGGGCCCTGCTCGCCGAGGCCCTCTTCCACGCCGACCACACCGACCGCAACCTGCCTGAGCACAGCGACCCGCACAGCCACGCCATCACCCCGTAACGGGTCTCGGGCTTGGAGAGCGTTGGGACACCCGTTCCGGTCGCACCCTGCCGGGGCGAACTGGCCGGTCCGCCAGTCTCGCTCAGGGTGCCGTCAGCGAGATACTTCCCAGGCACTCGGCGTTGATCTTGGTTTGATCCCTCTGCGTCGGCGAGGAAAGATCGTTGGAGGATCAGGCGGTGTGAATGCCGGTCAGGATCTGCATGGCGCGATGTTCTCTGTCTGCGAGTTCGGTGAGGATCGCCGAGGCGCGGGCCAGGTGGTCTGGGTCGCCGGTTCCTCCGGCGGCCGTGATGTGGTGGGAGACCTCGGTCCATAGCGGGGCGATCTCGGCGTACAACTGATGACCGAGGCGGAGATTGTCGTCGTCGACGATGGTGGCGCATTCGGCGAGGAAGTCGCGGTACATGTTGCGGAACAGGGCGCCGCCGGTCCCGCCCCGTTCCATCAGCGTCGCGGCCAGGGGAAGGTCACGGGACGGGTCGTTTGAGCGGTCGAGCCACCGGGTCACCTGCCGGGCCGCCTTGGCGATGCCCCGGTGGCCGAGGTTCGCGATGGGTGGATTGAGGAAGGCGTGTGCGTTGTTGCCGATCGCCGCCCGGATGGCGTCGCCCAGATCGGGCCGGCCGGTGGGGCTGGCGACGGTGTAGGAGAGGTTGCGGGCGGTCATCGGTCCGCGCTCGTTGCGGGCTCGCTCCAAGCTCGCCAGCGTGGTCGTCACGGTGCCGCCCTGCTGGGCGGTGTCGATCAGGTAGGCGTGGCTGTCGTCGTAGCCGTACATGGCGACGAAGTGGCCCCCGAAGTGGACCTTCGCGGTGAAGTAGTCCAGGTGATAGCAGTCCAGTTGCAGGCCGACCGGGCGTTCGGCGGTAAGCGCGGCGGCGACGTTCTGCCAGGCCTTTCGAGGCGAGGCGGTCTCCTGGATGTGCAGCGTCAGGCCCAGCCGCTCGGCCACGGTCCGGCTGATCGCGGCCGGCTTGGTGCGTCCGCCGAGGAACGGAAAGTCCATGCGCTTGGCGTCCCAGTAGACGAAGGCCAGACCTTCGCCGAGGCCGAACAGCATGGGCTCGGACAGGTCGAGGCCCTCATGACGCAGCAGGGCGCCGAGCGCGGTGGTCTCGCAGTGCTGACCGGCGGGGAACGCCACATTCTCGACGATCATGTGGTTTCCTGATCCGCTGGTCGGGGTGGGCCGGACGGGGGTCGGACCGGCCAGGCGATCTCCGTGCGGAGCGCGGCGGTGGGTACGTCGGGCGCGGGCGGGACGAGGTAGCGCTCCTCGGCCGGGCCCGCGAGCACCTGGTCCTGCTCGGCGATCCAGCGCCCCAGCGACCGGTAGGCGGTTTCGATGTCGTCGTAGCCGCCCTCGTGGATGGTCGCGGCGAGCAGGCAGCCCGCCAGTTCCCCGGCCGCGATCGTCGCGGCCGGCCGGGGCGGGTGCGCCACCGGGGCGAACAGCTCCACTTCCAACTCCGCCGCGTCGAGGTCGTCGCTGAGGTAGCGAGCCCCGGCCGGCCCCGCCGGGGCGATCCCCTGCGCGGCGAGGCCGGCGAACAGCCGCGCGAAGCCGGGCCCCAGCGCCTCGGCCAGCCCGCTCAGCGGGGTACGCACCAGCATGCGGGCGGTGGGCTGGGCGGGCCGCCACCGTTCGTACACATGCAGCCAGCCCGGCACGCGCCCCGGCTCGGCCAGCACGGCCCGCAACCGCCCAGCGATCTCGTCCAGCCGGGCCGCCCGCGTGGCCACGCGTTCCCGGTGCCGCTCGATAACGGCGCGTGCCTGCTCCGGGGTGTCGGCCTCGAGGATCTCGGCGATCTCGGGCAATGGCACCTCCAGCTCTCGTAGCCGTCGGATCAGCCCCGCTCGGGGGAACTGGTCGACGCTGTACCGGCGGTAGCCGGTACCCGGATCGACCCACGCCGGGACGAGTAGACCCAGCCGGTCGTAGTTGCGCAGCGCGCGAACGGACAACCGGGTCGCCCGCGCGAACACCCCGACCGGCATCAACCCCGCCACCGGCGCCTCCAACGCCCTCGACCCTCCCCCTAGGAGAGGGTCAACCCCGGCCCGGGCCCTGCCGCACCGACCACGGAACAGATCATCACGGAACGGGCCTGGCGGCCACGCGCCAACCGTGCTCGGGTCGCACGCGCGGCAGCTCAACCTGTGGGCCGCGGGTCAGCCGGTAGCGGAAGTCGGGGGACCGTGGCGGCCAGGCGGCCGAGGACGGCGGTCAATTCCGGTTCGACGCTGTCGGGGCTCTCGCCCACGTCACCAGGTCGTCGGCTTGCCCTTCTGGAACAGCCACACGTCGAAAAAGGCCTTGAGATCCTGCCCGGATGCCCGCTCGGACAGGGCGATGAAGTCGGCCGTCGCGGCGTGGCTGTGCCGGTGGCTGCTCGCCCACTCACGCAGGATGCGGAAGAAGGTGTCGTCGCCGACCTTGCCCCGCAACGCGTGCAGGGTCATCGCCCCCCGGTTGTACGGGATGTTGCTGAACATGTCCTCGGGGCCCGGGTCGGCGAGGACGATCTGCCAGAACGACGACGACGGGGCTCGACCGTAGTTGCTGCTGCTGTTGAAGGTCTGGCTGACCGACGCGCCGCCGTTGTACTCGGTGTACATCCACTGGGCGTAGGTGGCGAAGCCCTCGTTGAGCCAGATGTCCGACCAACGCTCCGGGGAGACGCTGTCGCCGTACCACTGGTGTGCCAGCTCGTGCGCCATCGTGCCCACGCTCGCCGAGCCGGAGAAGACCGGTTTGGTCTGGGTCTCCAGGGCGTAGCCCACGTCCGGGGCCCGGTCGATGATCGCGCCGGTCGAGGCGAACGGGTACGGGCCGAACGTCGAGGAGAAAAAGTCGATCATCCTCGGGATCTGTGCCACCGCGGCGGCGGACCCGGCCACCTGCCGTGGGTCGACCGCGACGTACACGGGGATTCCGCTCGGCGTGGTCGACTCGGTGACCTCGAACTTGCCGATGGTGATCGTCGCCAGGTAGCTGGCCATCGGCTCGGTCGAGTCCCAGATGAAGGTGGTCCAGCCGTCCCGGGTCTGCTGCGAGAGGAGTTGTCCGTTGCCGACGGCGGTGAGGCCCTCCGGCACCTTCGCGGTGAACCGGAAGGTGGCCTTGTCGGTCGGGTGGTCGTTGGCGGGCAGCCAAGCGGGGGTGCCCTGCGGCTCCCCGACGACGAAGGCGCCGTCGTCGGTCGGCACCCAGCCCTCGATCGACCCGTCCGGGTCGGTGATCAGGCCCGGTACGCCGGCATACCTCACCACCACGGTGAACGCCTGCCCGGTCTTGAGCTTCGGGCGCGGCGTGACGACCAGTTCCTGGCCGTCCCGGGTGAAATCGTGCGCATGCCCGTCGACCGTCAGCGACGAGATCTCCGGGCCGCGGAAGTCCAGGTTGAACTGGTCGAGATCGTGCATGGCGGTCGCGGTGATCGTGGCGGTGGCGGCCATGAGCCGGGTCGCCGGGTCGTAGGAGAAGTTGAGGTCATAGTGCTGGACGTCGTATCCGCCGTTGCCCTCGTCCGGGAAGTACGGGTCGCCGACGCTCGCCGCACCAGCCGAGTAGCGGGGGGCTGCGGGGTCGCCAGGTGCTGCATCGGCCGAGCCGGGTGCGACCATTGACCCGACAGCCACCAGGGTGACCGTGGCCAGCGCGGCACCGCGCAGGCGTGGGATCGTCATGTGAATCCTCTCCATTGGACTGCCACGGCAGCGCCGGCCACCAGATCTGTACGTCCTATCCACCCGCACCGGACGCGAATGCGTCAAGGCCTGCGGGAAATCTCGCCTTCGCCGTTCGCCCGAATGTTGCCGCGGTTCTCGGGCATCCGCGGGATTGCCTTCTGAGGGCGCTCGGCGGTGCCCGATCCCGGGCACGCATTCCTGTCACTGCGATCTAGACTCCAGCCTCGTGCCGACGAAGACGACGACGCCGAGCAGGTGTCCGGCCTGTGCCCACGACCTGGTCCTGGTGGAGGCGGAGACGCTCTCCTGGTGCCCTACCTGTCTGTGGAACCTGGACGTGTACGACCCGGCCCAGGCTCCGTGGCGGGGCACCAGGATGATCGGCCGGTGGGGGTTCCGGCGAGGGCTGGAGCTCGACCGGGCGACGCATGAGGAGTTGCTGGCCGACCCGGAGGCACGCCCGGCTGGTACGTCGTCGGGTGAGGTCTGGCTGTTGGCGGTCTCCGTGGTGCTGGCCCTGCTGGGGTTGGCCGCTGCGGGCTACCTCGTCTGGCTCGTCGTGGCCAGCGACCTGCCGCCGGGGGTCCGGTTGGCTCTGGCGATCCCCGCTGTGCTTGTTCTGCTGCTGGTCAAGCCCTCGTTCGGGCGGGTGCCCAGGTATGGCGTGATCACCGAGCGCGAGGCCCCGCAGTTGCACGGTCTGGTGCGGGAGGTCGCCGATGCCGCGGGGACCCCGGTCCCCGACGTCATCTGTGCGGACCTGAGCCTCAACGCCGGTGTTGCCCGGGTGGGCTGGCGCCAGCGGTCGGTGCTTGTCATCGGGGTTCCCCTGTGGGTGATGCTGCCGCGGCCGGCCCGAGTTTCGCTCCTGGCCCACGAACTGGGCCACCTCGCCAATGGCGATCCGCTTCGGGTACGCAGGACCCTGCCAGCGAGGACGTTCGGCATCCGGGCAGTAGCGGCCACCGGTGGGCGGAGCCCCTGGCGGCGGGCCGTTCGCGCGGCGAACTCGCTGGCCGAGCAACGAAGTGGGACGATCGTCCTCCTCGGGATGGTCGTCCATGGGCTCCTCGCTCTGGTCAATGTCGCCGGCGCGACCGCACAGCTGCTCGTCGACAGCGTCGCGATGCCCGACAGCCGCCGCGCCGAGTACCGGGCCGATCTGATCGCTCGCCGGGTCGCCGGCAGCGGGCCCTTCCTCCGATCCTCCGAGACGGTCCTGCTTGCTGGTCGGATCTGGCAGGACTTGTGGCATCTGGCGCCCCGCATCGACGGCGAGCAGCTCGAGCCGATGGCGGCCGAAGCCCGGCAACGCCTGGCCGCCCACCTACCGCTGGCCCGTCAGCTCACCCGGCGAACCACCGATCTGTGGAGCACCCACCCCAGCGAAGACCAGCGAATGCGGCTGATCGAGGCCCTGCCCGGCATCGACGGAATCCTCTCCGTCGACGACATCCGTTGGGCCCAGATCGACACCGAACTCGCGCCGTGGCGCCGCGCCGCACACAACGCCCTCCTTGGCACCCGGGACCGTTTCTGAAGAACTTGCGCCACCAGGGCGGGCCTCGGGTGATCGCCCCGGTGACCCGCCCAGTCCCGGCTGTCCTCGTCCCTGGACGGCTGGCGGCAGCGAATCGTCGTGAAACCAGCCAGCAGGCGGCGTTCAGTGCTGGAAGGCCGAACGAACTGTGCCGCCGACAATCGCGCACCACGTGTCCACGTCGACCTTCCCATTGGGTACCAGGCCGTGTAGGCGCTGCATGTCCTGGACCGCCTTCATGGTGTTGTGGTCGAAATCGCCGGTCATCGTGACGTCGTCGTACCCCTTGCGGCCGAGCAGGTACTGCAGCGCGGTGACGGGAAGACCGCTGGCGTCCTTGTCGAGGGTCGGCACGAGCGCTTCCCAGGTGGCCGCGTCGAAGGTCGCGTCCGGGTCGACCCGAATCCCGTGGTTGGCTTGGAAGTCGGCCACGGCGGCATTCATGTCGTAGCCGAAGTCGCCGTTCGGGACCAGCGGGTACCCGAGATCCGCGAGCAGGTACTGCGCGACCTGAACAACCGGGCCGTCGACGAAGCGCCAGATGTCGGGCCACCGGCGTGCGGGGATGTCCGACTGTTGGGTGCCGAGTGCTGCCGCGACACGCGAGCGCACCATCGGGAACAACCGGTAGAAGGCGGTGCCCGGGCACTGGGTCGGGTAGAAGTCCCAGTGGCCGAAGATGTCCCATGGCTGCAGCCGGAACTGCTGGCACACCGCGGCGCACAACGTCACCAGCGAGTCGAGCAGTGCGTCCGGCGGCGTCTCGGTGATGTACGTGCCCTCGTTCTCGATCCCGATCGCGTTCCCGTTCTCGCCCGGGCAGTGTGCGGCGATGACCTGGTGCCCGCCCGTGTCGA
>NZ_JAPDPH010000076.1 GCF_026013475.1 Micromonospora yasonensis
GAAGGCGGGGAACGAGTGCGGGGCGACCACGTCCTCGGCGAGAACGTTGCCGTACGCCTGGGTGAGGTCGAGGTCGAGCGGAGGCAGCGCGCGTAACCTGCGCAGCACGCTGCCCAGGTAGTCGGCGAGCGGCGTCAACTCGTTCGCGGCCGCCTCGGCGTCGGCCGTCGAGGTCATGTATTGGGACCGCCCGACGCGTCGCGCACCCCGTCCAGGATCGCCGAGGTGACGGTCTCGTCGCCGTTGTTGACGAAGTCGGTCAGCCACTTGCGGAACTCGGCGCCGAAGTCCTCGCGCTCGACGGCGATCTGGACCACGGTCTGCAGGTAGCCGAGCGGCATGCCGGTGTCGTAGCGGGTACCCCGGTAGACGATGGCGTGCACCGGCACCCCCTCGGTACGCAGCAGCTCCATCGCGTCGGTCAGCTGGATCTCGCCGCCGCTGCCCGGCTTGGTCCGCTTGATCGCGTCGAAGATCCGCCCCGGCAGCACGTACCGGCCGAGGACGGCGAGGTTGCTGGGGGCGTCCTCCGGCTTGGGCTTCTCCACCATGCCGGTGACCTTGACGACCTCGGCGATGTCGTTGAACTCCGGCTCGGCCGGCTCGACGGAGGCGATGCCGTACCGGGCGGTCTCGCCCGGGTCGACCTCGAAGAAGGCGAGCACGACGCCGCCGGTGCGGGCCTGGAGCTCCAGCATCGCCGGCAGCAGCGGCTCGGACGGCTTGACGAACTCGTCGCCGAGCAGCACCGCGAAGGGCTGGTCACCGACGTGGGACTCGGCGTACCCGACGGCGTGGCCGAGGCCGAGCTGCTCAGGCTGGCGGCAGGTGTAGATCTCGGCCAGGTCCTCGGTGCGCCTGACGGCGGCCAGCAGCTCGGGCTTGTTCGCCAGCCGCTCCTCCAGGTCGGGCCGGCGGTCGAAGTGGTCCACCATGGCCGTCTTGCCGCGCCCGGTGATCAGCAGCACGTCGTTCAGCCCGGCCTGGGTGGCCTCCTCGACGATGTACTGCAGCACCGGCCGGTCGACGACCGGCAGCAGCTCCTTCGGGACCGCCTTCGTGGCCGGCAGGAACCGGGTGGCCAGGCCGGCGGCCGGGATGACGGCCTTGACCGCACGGGAGCGACCGGTCGCGGCGGTCGCTGAAGGATTCGCTGAGTGCTCCGACATGTCGCGAGACTATCGGCCACGGCTCTGCCGCGGCGGGTGAGGACCGGAAGACGCGCCGCCTGGACCCACTCCGGCGACGTCTGGCGCGCCGGCCCCGGGCGGTCCGTCGGGCGGGCTGACAGTGGCGGCCACGACCGGTGCCTCCTGGCTGGGTGCCGGATCGGGGGGCCGGGTCAGCCGGTAGCCGTCCCGGCCGGCCGCCTTGGCCGCGTAGAGGGCGTCGTCGGCGGCGTCGAGCACCTGCTGGCCGGTGGCGGCGTGGTCCGGATAGACGGCGATGCCGATGGAGACGGTCACCGACACCCGCACCGGATCGCCGCCGTGCCCCTCCACCGGCACCGGGTGGTCCCGGACCACCGCGCCGAGCCGCTCGGCGACGATCGTCGCGCCCCGCGCGTCGGTCTCCGGCAGCAGCACCACGAACTCCTCGCCACCCTGCCGGAAGGCCAGGTCCACCTCGCGGATCTCGCCGCGTACCCGGCGGGCGAACTCGACCAGGACGGCGTCCCCGGCGGCGTGCCCCCAGGTGTCGTTGACGTCCTTGAACCGGTCCAGGTCGAGGGCGAGGACGCTGAGCATCCGGCCGAACCGGTTGGCCCGTTCCACCTCCCGCCGGATCGCCTCCCGCAGGTAGCGGTAGTTCCACAGCCCGGTCAGCGGGTCGGTCAGGGAGAGCCGCTGCGCCTCCTCGTGCACCCGGACGTTCTCCACCGCCACCGCGGCGTGCCCGGCGAAGGTCCGCAGGGTGATCAGGTCGTCGTCGTCGAACTCGGTGGCGCCCGCCCGGTCGTAGAGGGCCAGCACCCCGAGCGCGCCGGAGCCGGCCGACGCCTCCGGGTCGCGACGCGGCGCCGGACCGGCCTTCATCCGGTCCGCAGCGCCGCCTGACGGCGCGGAGGCCGCATCATGGCCGGCAGCCGGATGCCCGGGGCGGTCCGGGGGGCGTGCGCCCAGCTCCGCCGCGCCGGGCGCGGCGAAGGGCACCGCCACGTACGTCTCGCAGGTCGGCTCGCCCGGCGTGGCCTGCGCCGGGTCCCACCGGCCGCACAGCGGCTCCCCGGTGGCGGCCACCGTGCCGACCACCCCGGTGCCCACCGGCACCCGCAGCGTGGCCGGGTCGGAGCGGTCGTCGGTGGGCCACCGCCCGTCCAGCCCCTCGACGCACCGGCCGACGAGGACGCCGTCGCCGTCGAGGAGCAGCACCGCGCCGGCCCGTGCCCCGGTCGCGGCGACCGCGCTGTGCAGGATCACCCGCAGGATGCGTTGCAGGTCGTGGGTGCTGGCCAGGGTGTCGCCGAGCACCGCCAGGTGGCCGCGCAACTGGTCCCGGCTGGTGGTCAGGGCGGCCACGTAGCTGCCGGTCTCCCGGGTCATCCGGTTGAACGCGCCGGCCAGCCGGCCGATCTCGTCCCGGCTGCGTACCGGCACCCGGGCGGTCAGGTCGCCGTGCGTCACCCGGTCCACCGCGCCGGCGAGTTCGACCAGTGGGCGGGTGGTCACCCGGGCCAGCCGCCAGGCGGCCACCACGGCCAACAGGGCGGCCAGCACGACCGCGCCGACCAGGGCGGCGTAGAGGTCCGGCGGGCGTTCCCCGGGGACCGAGAGGACCAGCGGCAACGGCTGCCCCGGGGACGGGCCGACCCGGCGGACGTACCGGCCGTCGGTCTCGGTGACCCGCTCCCCGGCGACCGTGCGGGCGGCGGCCAGCACCGCCTCGCGTACCTCTGTTGACTCCGTGGTGTGGGTGAACCGGTCGGCGTCGGCGCTGTCGTCGAGGAGGGTGACCGCGACGCCGGTCACCGCGGCGAGCCGGGCGACGAAGGCCGGGTCGACCGGCTGCGCGGCGGCGACCGTGCCCAGGTCGTCGCCGGCGGGGTCGCGCAGCTCGACCCGGGCGGCGAGCGCCTTCACCGGGCCGGTGGCGGCCCGGTCGCCCGCGCAGTCCCGCCAGGGCCCGTCCGGGCCGCCCGTGGTGGCGTAGCTGGTCCGGCCGGCGGTGTCGATGACCTGCACGGCGGCCGCCAGGCCGCGCCCCACCACCTGGTCGGCCGCGCGGGACCGGGCGGCCGGGTCGGGGACCAGCGCGACGGCGTCGGCCGCCGCGCGGAGCTGCTGGCAGAGGGCGTCCACGGAGGTACGCACGCCCGCGGCGGCCAGCCCGAGGCGTTCGGTGGAGCGGCTGCGATCGAGGGTGACCATCGCCGATCCGACGAAGACCGCGCCGAGCAGGACGGGGCCGAGCACCACCGCGAGGAAGGCCGCCGTCAACCGCCCGCGTAGCGTCAAGCTTCCCCCCGGAAGTTCCGCGCCCCTTGTTGCGATGCTGACACAGAGCGACCGGGAGGCAAGCGTCGCGTCAGGAGTGTTGCGTGCCGGAATTTTCTGATGGAGCGGATGTCGCGCATGAGGCGAAACGGGGTTTGCGGATCGCGCGACTCGCCCACCGCCGGTCGCTGACCGCCGAGCACCGGTCGGAGGCGGCGGCCCGCGTCCAGGCCGAGCTGATTTCCCTGGTACGACGGCTCGGCCCGGCCCGGATGACCGCGTACGTGCCGGTCGGGTCGGAGCCCGGCGGAGCCGACCTGCCCGAGGCGCTGCGGGCGGCGCTCGCCCCGGACGCGGAACTGCTGCTCCCGGTGCTCCGGGACGACCTGGACCTGGACTGGGCCGGGTACGCCGACCCGGGGTCACTGCGGGCGGCCGGGCGGGGCCTGCGGGAGCCCACCGGCCCCCGGCTCGGGGCGCTGGCGGTCGCCACCGCCGACCTCGTGGTCGTGCCCGCCCTGGCGGTGGACCACCGGGGGTTCCGGCTGGGCCGGGGCGGCGGCTCGTACGACCGGGCGCTGGCCCGGGTGCCCGCGACCGCCCTGACGGTGGCGCTGCTGCACGACGGGGAGTTGATCGAGGCGGTGCCCGGCGAGCCGCACGACCTCCCGGTCCGCGCCGTGATCACTCCGGCCGCCGGCCTGGTGAAGGTGTGGGCCGGCCCGCTTCCGCTGGACGAACCCGGGTCCGATGACGCACCATTGGCACTCGGATAAGTCGAGTGCCAACCGGCCGTGCCAGATCCGGAGGAGAACGTGCCCACGTACCAGTACGCCTGCACCGCGTGCGGCCACCAGCTCGAGGCGGTGCAGTCCTTCTCGGACGCGCCGCTGACCGAGTGCCCGGCGTGCGAGGGGCGGCTGCGCAAGCTCTTCAACTCGGTCGGCATCGTGTTCAAGGGCTCCGGCTTCTACCGCACCGACTCGCGTTCGTCCGGTTCCGACAGCGCCACGAGCACCACGAGCAACTCGGCCAAGTCCGAGTCGTCCTCGAACGGCGCGTCGAGCACCTCGACGACCGGTTCGTCCACCTCGACCTCGACCAGCAGCTCCTCCGCCAAGACCCCGGCGGCCAGCAGCTCGTCCGCCTCCTGACGCTCGCACCCTCGCAAGGTCCCCACACATTCCCTGGAAGAGTGGCCGTTCCCTCGCGGATGGCCACTCTTTCCGTGCCTGCGGCCGCCCTGTGCCAGCACGGGTGGGATGAGAGTGGGGGGTTGTCCACAGGCGGGCGGGTTATCCACAGGGTGTGGGTGACCGGGTGATCGGGCCCGGGCGGCGCTTCTAGCCTGCTGGCGTTGGTGGTGCCGGTGGGAGGGGTGCGGGTGGCGGGCGAGGGAACTCTGCGGCCGGTGCGCTGGCGTGGGCTGCCCCGAGGCGGCACCCTGCTCCGGGTGGCGCTGGTCGCGATGCTGCTCGGCGTGGCTGCCGCCGTTCTGTCGACCCCGGCCGGCTGCCCACCGCCCGGTGAAGGTCGGGCCGGTCCCGCCTCGGCCACTCCCGTCCCGGCCGCCCCTGGCCCGGCCGCTCCGGCCCCCGGCCCGTCCACCGGTGCGCTGCCGCTGCCGAGCGGGTCGGTCGGCGTACCGGTCCGGCTGGCCGAGCCGGCCGCCCTGGCGGTGCTCCGACCGGGTGCCCGGGTGGACCTGCTGGTCGTACCGGCCGGCACGGCGGCCGGGGAGGCGACCCTGCTCGCCCCACGGGCGCTGGTGCTCGACGTGGTGGGCGCCGCCGGGGCGGTCGACGGTTCCTCCGCCCTCTACCTGGCGCTCCGGCCCGAGCAGGCGCAACAGGCCGTCGGCGTGCCGGAGGGCAGCCGCTTCGCCGTGGTGGTACGCGGCTGACGAGCGGGTGCGGGGCGGCGGAGGGCTGCTCGGCCGCCGAGCGGGGAGGCGCCGGGTCAGTCCCAGTGCGGGGGGCGCTCGGCCAGCAGCCAGTCGTCGTTGCCGCCGGGCCGCTCGCCCCAACCGCGGTCCGTGTCGTCGGTCGTCTGCTCGGGCAGCACCACGAAGTCGTCGCCGAGGTCGACCACGCGGTCGTCGTCGCCACGCCTGCCGGGATCGCTCACGAGCGGCAAGGATACCGGCCGGAGGGAAATGCCTCGTCCGTCCGGCGCACCGGCGTCCCGCACTCTCACCCACGGCCTCACCCGGTCCGAGCCCCGAACCGCAACCTCGCCCATCCGGCCGGTGCCCGTCGCGTCGGAGCGGCCGACCGACCCGCGCGTTGGTAGCGTCGGTCGGCGTGACGACGCCGAGCGGTGGCAGCCCCGAGGACGAGTTCTGGCGACGCCCGACTCCGGACCAGCCCGCCCCGGAGAGCGGCGGCGGCCAGCCCGACGTGGGCAGGGTGTCGGCCGGCGACGCGGCAGCCGCCGGCGCGGCCGGGCCCGGGACGGAACGGACGGACGTGCCGGAGCCGGGGGCGGATCGGGCCGGCCAGGGATCGACGGGCAGCGCCTGGTCGCCCCCGGGCCAGGCGGAGAGCCCCTGGGCCAGGCCCGCCGCGGGTGCGCCCGGCGGCGGCCAACCTGCTGGCGGGGGCGGCTGGTCGGCGGGCACGGCCGCTCCCGGCGGGTACGCCGGCCCGCCGCCCACCATGCCACCGCCGCCGGGCTGGCGACCGCCGGTCTACGTGCAGGCACCGCCGCCCCGGCGGCTGCCGGCGCAGGACATGGCCGTGATGGATCAGGCGGAACAGCAGGCGCAGCGGCTCACCTATGGCGTCGGGGCGGTCGCCGCGGTGGTGCTGGTCCTGCTCACGTGCCTGCTCTGCTCGCGGGTGATCTTCTGAGCCGGGCTCAGAGCGTGCCGCCCCAGACCGCCTGGGCGCCGGTGTCGCCGGTCAGGTAGACGTACACCACCGCGAACACGGCGAGCACGACCACCACACCGGTGAGCACCGGGGAAAGCCAACGAGGCAGGTTCCGTGACCGGGCAAAATTGCTGGTCACCAGCAGGAGCAGCAGCGCCGCCGCGGCCAGCCCGAAGGCGAGCCAACGGAGGCTGTCCCCGTACTCGGAGTGCTCGCGCACCTGGTCGAGGATCTGCGCCGGGTAGTTCTTCTGCTCCAGCACCTGCTCCAGTTCCTCGCCCGACTCGGTGGCCAGGAAGGCGGCGATCGGGGTCGCGATGGCGAGGGCCGCCACCGCCCAGTCGAGCCGGGACCGCCAGCGGGGCAGCACCCCGTACGCGACGGAGACCAACGCCAGCAGCGGCACGAGCACCACGACGGCGTGCACCAGCAAGGCGTGAGCGGGCAGACCGTTGAATTCCCTGAACACCGACACCTCCGGCGAGTGGGTGCGAACCGCGCAGCCAGCGTACGACCACCAAACGTCGACGCCGCTGTCCCCTCCCACCCACGCACGCCGGCCGGCCGCGGTTCAACCTGTGGCCCCGACCACCCACCGTTCCCGCTCGCTTGTCGGCATCGTGGCCCCGTGCTGTCATTACTCCATGTCAAGCGGTGAGGAACTGCTCCGGTCGAGGGGCCTGCGGGTCACCCGACCGCGCCTCGCCGTGCTGGACGTACTGGCCGAGGGCGGCCACCTGGAGGTCGACGAGATCACCCGCCGGGTCCGGGAGCGACTCGACTCGGTCTCCACCCAGGCCGTCTACGACGTGCTCGGGGCGCTCTCCCGGGCCGGGCTCTCCCGCCGCATCGAGCCGGCCGGCTCCCCCGCCAGGTACGAGGCCCGCGCCGGCGACAACCACCACCACGTGGTGTGCCGGGGCTGCGGCGAGATCGCCGATGTCGACTGCACCACCGGCAGCGCGCCGTGCCTCGACCCGAAAACCGCACACGGGTTCGAGGTCGACGAGGCGGAGGTGACCTTCTGGGGTCTCTGCCCCACCTGCCAGACGCGCCGCTCCGCCGACGACTGACCTCGGCACGCACCGGACGGGTCCGCTCGGCGCGTGGCACTCTTGGGCCGTGGAATCGGATGACCTCGGCCTGTTCGGTCCCGGGTCGGTCACCTGGAAGGTGCACGGGGAGCCGATCCTGTTCGTGGCCGGCCTGCGCTCGCTCTACCTGCAGGCGCTGCACCCCCGGGCGATGGCCGGCGTCGCCCAGAACAGCAACTACCGCACCGACGCCTGGGGCCGGCTGGTCCGGACCGCCACCTACGTGGGGACGACCATCTACGGCACC
The DNA here is from genome assembly GCF_026013475.1 of Micromonospora yasonensis. Lineage (GTDB taxonomy): Bacteria > Actinomycetota > Actinomycetes > Mycobacteriales > Micromonosporaceae > Micromonospora > Micromonospora yasonensis. The sequence goes on from NZ_JAPDPH010000076.1 coordinate 7,649, forward strand.
ACCGCCGAGGCGGAGGCGGCCGGCCGGCGGCTGCGTACGCGGCACGCCCGGCTGCGCGCCCGCGACCCGCTCAGCGGGGAGGAGTTCCGGATCGACGACCCGGACCTGCTGCGCTGGGTGCACGTCGCCGAGGTCGAGTCGTTCGTGAGCACCGCGCGCCGGGCGGGACTGCCGATGACCGACGCCGAGGTCGACGGGTACTACACCGAGCAGCGCCGGTCCGCCGGCCTGGTCGGGCTCGACCCGGCCGACGTGCCCGGCACCGCCGCCGAGGTGGCCGACTACTACCGGCGGATCCAGGGTGACCTGCGGATGACGAAGGAGGCGGCGGAGACCGCCCTGTTCCTGACCGCCCCGCCGATCCCGTGGAAGGTCAGCCGACCGCTGCACGTCGGCCTGAGCCTCGGGCCGCCCCGCTGGGCGTACCTGGGCGTGGCGGGCATCGCTTTGGCGCTGCTGCCGGCCTGGGCCCGCCGGCTGTACGGCGGCCTCGGCCTACCCACCACCGCGCTCTCGGCCGACCTGAGCGTGCGCGCACTGCGGCTCGCCCTGTCGGCGGTGCCGCGCCGCTATCGGGAGGGCCCGTTGCAGCAGGCCGCGAAGGCGCGAGCCGCCCGCCAGGCCGCCGCCTGACTCCGCCCTGGCCGCCCGGGTTGCGGCAACCCGGGCCTTCCGGACCGGGGCACCCCGACCTGCCGCACCCCGGGGACACCACCCGACCCCGGTCAGTCGAGATCGGAGACGGACTCGGTGGGTCGGTCCACGGCCGCCCAGGGGTCCTTGCCGGGCGTCTGCGCGCCGGCGGGGCAGGTCCGCCGGTAGTCGCACCAGCCACAGCGCGGCCCGGGGGTGGCGGGAAACGCCTCGTCGGGGTCGCCCCCGTCGGTGACCGCCCGCTCGGCGGCCATGATGTCCCGGGCGGTCGCCTCGGCCCGGCTGAGCTGTCGGTCCAGCGACTCAGGGGTGTGCTCGTGCGCGGCGACCGTGCCGCTGGGCAGGTGGTGCAGCTCGACCCGGCGGCAGGGCCGGCGGAACACCCGCTCGGCCGCGTACGCGTAGAGGGCCAGCGCCTGCGAGCCACGGGCGTCATCGGCGTCCAGCCCGGTGCGGCCGGTCTTGTAGTCGACGATGACCAGCTCGGGCCGCCCGTCGGGGCCGGGCCGGGAGTCGATCCGGTCGGCGCGGCCGTTGAAGGCGAGCACGGCGGTCTTGACCGCGACCACCCGCTCCACCCCGACCGGCTCGTCAGCCGGGTCGAGCCCCGTCACGTACGCCTCCAGCCAGGCCAGGGCCCGGCGGAAAGCGTCCCGCTCCTGCTCGTCGTCGCGGTAGCCCTCGCGGACCCAGGTGCCCTTGAGCAGGGTGCCCAGCACCTCGGGGCGACGCCGCCCGGGGTCGAGGGCGTACCAGTTCTTCAGCGCGGTGTGCACGCTGGCGCCGAGCGAGTTGTGCGCCCACGGCGGGCCCTTGGGCGGGGCCGGCCGGTCGACGTACGAGTAGCGGTAGCGCCGGGGGCAGTCCGCGTACGCGCCGAGTTTGCTGGGTGTGCAGACGAAGAGCCGCTCCGGCATGCCCTCGAAGCCGAGCTGCTCGGCCTGCTCGGCGCGGGGCCGGGGCGGCCGGCCACCGGTGGGTCGTCCGGTCGGGGAGGGTCGTCGCACGCCTGAGATCCTGCCACCCTGGTACGACAGCGGGGCGCCGGCCGGCCGGGCGGATCAGCGCATGGTGATGAAGTGGGTCACGAACGCGGCGATCGCATCGGCGATGAGCTGCACCGCGATGGCGGCCAGCAGCAGGCCGGCGATCCGGGTCAGCACCTCGATGCCGCCCGGCCGGAGGATTTTGACGATCACGCCGGAGAAGCGCAGCGCCACCCAGACCGTGACCATCACCGCGACGATCGCGAGCGCGATCGCCAGGTAGTCGGTGACCGCGCCGGCCCGCTGCACGAAGAGCATGGTGGCGACGATCGCGCCCGGCCCGGCGAGCAGCGGGGTGCCCAGGGGGACCAGGGCGATGTTGGAGGTGGTCTGCTGTTTCGGGTCGTCGGCCTTGCCGGTCAGCAGTTCCAACGCGACCAGCACCAGCAGCAGCCCGCCGGCGGCCTGCAACGCCGGCAGCGAGACGTGCAGGTAGGCCAGGAGGGTCTGCCCGGCCACGGCGAACACCACGATCACCCCGAGCGCCAGCGCGACGGCCTGCCAGGCGGCCCGGTTCCGGTCGCGGGCCGGCAGGGGGCCGGTGAGCGCGAGGAAGATGGGCAACATGCCGGGCGGGTCGACGATCACCAGCAGGGTCACGAAGACCTCGCCGAAGAGCTTGAGATCCACCCGGATACGGTAGCCGCGCCGCCGGAACGCTTCAGCCTGAAGCGATGGGGGTCACCCCGCGGGCCAGGGCGATGATCCGCTCGTACGCCTCCGGCTCGGTGGTGAACGCGCCGAGCTGGACCGTCTTGTGCGTGCCGTGGAAGTCCGACGAACCGGTGACCAGCAGCCCCAGGTCGGCGGCGAGCGCGCGGACGTGGGCCCGCTCGGCGCGGCTGTGGTCCTCGTGGTCGGCCTCCAGGCCGGCCAGCCCGGCCGCCGCGAGCGCCACGATCAGCTCGTCCGGCACGATCCGGCCGCGCCGGCTGGCCCGGGGATGGGCGAAGACCGGCACCCCGCCGGCCGCCCGGACCAGGGCCACCGCCCGGAACACGTCGATGTCCTCCTTGGGCAGCCGGTACCGCTCGCCCAGCCAGTCCGGCCCGAACGCCTCGGTGGTGGTGGCCACCAGCCCGGCCCGGATCAGCGCCTGGGCGATGTGCGGCCGGCCCACCGTGCCGCCGGCCGCGCCGGCCAGGATCTCCGCCCAGTCGACGTCGATGCCGTCGGCCTGGAGCAGCCGTACGATCCGCTCGCCGCGCTCCTCCCGGGCCCGCCGCACGCGGGCCAGCTCGGCGGCCAGCTCCGGCTCCGCCGGGTCGAAGAGGTACGCGAGCAGGTGCAGCGGGATCGCCGGCTCGACGCCGTACCAGCGGCAGGAGAGCTCTGCGCCGCGGACCAGGGCCAGCCCGGGCGGCAGCGCGTCCAGCGCGGCGTCCCAGCCACCGGTGGTGTCGTGGTCGGTGATCGCCACGACGTCGAGGCCGGCGTCGGCGGCGGCCCGGACCAGCTCGGCGGGACTGAGCGTGCCGTCGCTGGCGGTGGAGTGGGCGTGCAGGTCGATCCGGGCGGCGGCGCTCACCCCGCCGACGCTACCGTCCCCCGGGGGCAGCCGCTGCCGGGGTGGTGCGGTGGCTCACGGGGCGACGGCCGCCACCACGACCAGCCGCTCGTCCGGGGCGACTCCGTCCACCGGCGACCCGGTGGGCCGCTCGCCGGCCACCACCCGGTCCGGGCGTACCCGGACCAGCCGGCCGGCGGTGTCGACGTGCAACGCGACACCCGCGCCGGTCCACGCCGCCCCATCGACCAGCGCCGGTCCGGCGGGGCGGGCCGACACGGTGCCGCCGAGGGTGCGCAGGTCGACCAGGAGGGCCGATTCGCGGGCCGCGTTGACCAGCAGCCACTTCCCGTCCGGGGAGACCGAGGCCACGCCGTCGGTGGCGAGTTCCGGGCCGCAGCCGGTGCGGACCGGGGCGAGGCCCCGCGCCGGGTCGAGCAGGGCCAGGCAGGGCCGCCGGGGCGTACCCGCGGAAACCTCCCCGACCACCCGGCCGTCGGGGAGCGTCCCGTAGACGTTCAGCACGTCGCGCTCCGCGCCGCCGGGCTGCCCGCCGGCCGACCGGCGCCAGAGGCTCACCCCGCCCCGGCCGGGCTGCCGGACCAGGACGGCGTCGGCGGCGAACCCGATCGGCACGGCGCCCGCGGGCGCCGCCGCCCGGCTCGTCGCGACGAGTTGGCCGCCGACCACGCCGGCGGCGAGGATCTCGGCGCCGTCGCGCCAGGCGACCTGCCGGCCGTTTGCGGCGACCGCGACGGCGTCCGCCCCGGCGAGCAGCACCTGTGGCGCGCTGCCGTTGGGCGGCACCCACCAGAGGGTACGGCCGGCCGCGGTGGCCCTGGAGGTGACCAGCCAGCCCCCGTAGTCGGGTACGCGTTGCGCCCGCTCGACGGAATCCACCCCGGTCAGCTCCCGCTGCTCGCCGCCACTGGTCTCCAGCCGGGAGCCGATGATCAGGTCGAGTTCAGCGCGGACCGGCGCGGCGGCCGGCGGTGGGGTGCTGGCGGTGGGCAGCGGTGAGGGGGTGAACCCGCGCGGGTCGCCGAGCACCACGGTGGGCGTGCCGCCGTGCCCGGTCGGTCCGCCGAGTTGGGCCATCCCGGTGGTGACCAGCACGGTCGCCACACCGGCCAGGGCGAGCCCGGTGAGCGCGCGGCGCCGCCCGCTGCGCCGGGCCCGGCGGATGGCCATGCCGGCCGGGTCGGCGGCGAGCGGGCGCGGCGTGGCGACGCGACTCGCGAAGGTGTCGCGCAGCGCCCGCTCCAGGTCGTTCTCGCTCACGGCCAATGGACGCTTCGGGCCGCCCGACTGGTTGTCGCAGGGACTCGGCGTACGGCTGCTCATCGGGTCTCCACCGGCACGGAGCCGACCGGCCGGGCGGCGGCCGGGGCGGTGAGCGCGGCCGGCGGGGCCGCCGCCGGGCGGGTGACGGGCGGTGGCACGGACGGCGGCGTGACCGGGGTACGCGGTGCGGGCCGGGCGGGCGGCGTCTCCTGCGGTTCGGCCGGCAGGCCGAGGGCGGCCTCGGAGCCCAGCCGGCGGCGCAACGTGTTGAGCGCCCGGGACGTCTGGCTCTTCACGGTGCCCGGGGAGATTTCCAGCAGGGCCGCGGTCTGCGCCTCGGACATGTCCTCGTAGAACCGGAGCACCAGTACGGCCCGCTGCCGGGCCGGCAACGCCTGGAGGTGCCGCCACAGTGCGTCCCGGTCGAGCTGCTGCTCGATCACGTCCACCCCGGCCCGCTCGGGCAGCACCTCGGTCGGGCGCTCACCGTGCCAGCGGCGCCGCCACCAACTGGTCGAGGTGTTGACCATGACCCGGCGGGCGTACGGCTCGATGGCCTCGATCCCGCCGAGCCGCTTCCAGGCCAGGTACGTCTTGGTCAGTGCGGTCTGGAGCAGATCCTCGGCGGTCGCCCAGTCTCCGGTCAGCAGGTACGCGGTGCGCAGGAGCGCGCCGGAGCGGGCCGCGACGAACTCGCGGAATTCCTCCTCCAGCGAATCCCTGCTCGCCACCGCTCACCTCCGCACCCCGTCTTGCATGGCAGGTTGCCATGCCCGGGTGGGTCGGGTCGACGGCAAATGGTGCGCATTCCCTCCGATGTTCGGACGAAAAGTTTCACGCTCCGTCGTCGGCCTTGGCCTCGTCGGCCTCCTTGCCCAACCGCGCCTCGACGGCCTGCGGCTCGTACATCTCTTCCACGACGCGCAGGTAGAGCTCGTTCGGGTTGGGCAGGTTCTTGATCTCCCGGAGCGCCTGCTCCTGGCCGGCGGACTCCAGCACGAAGGTGCCGTAGTTGAGCGCCCGGCCGGTCGGGGTCTGCTCGTACTTCATGTCGGTGACCCGGACCAGCGGCATCATCGCCACCCGCCGGGTGATGATCCCGTTGACCACCATCACCCGCTTGTTGGTGAGGATGAAGCGGTCGTACCACCAGTCGGCGACCCGCCAGGCGACCCAGCCCATCACCGCGAACCAGAGCAGTACGGCGACGGTGGTCAGCGCCCCGACGTCCCGGCCGGCGAGGAAGCCGGAGAGGTAGCCGAGCACGAAGGTCACGGCGATGCCCACCAGGATCGGGGTGGAGAGGTGGATCCAGTGCCGCTTCCACTCGCCCCGGTAGCGCTCCGTGGGGAAGAGGTATCGGGCCACCAGCGAGCTGGGCTCGTCCTCCAGCGGCAACACCCGGCGGGGCGCCATGCCATGCGCGTCGACCCGCAGCCCGGCCAGCTCGTCCTCGGAGATCTGCGGCGGCTGGTAGCCGGCCTCGGGATCGCGGATCCAGGCCCGCCCGGAGCGCCCCTCGCCGGCGTAGCCCGGGCCGTCCCCGAAGGCGGCGTCGTCCGAAAGAGAGGGACCGTCGCCGTAGCCCGGGCCGGGGCCGTAGCCGGGACCGTCGTCGGGGTCGATGCGGGGGATCGGCTCGGTGTCGCGCTCCCGGCGCTCCCGATCGGGATCGTCGGGGTCGAAGGGTGGACCGGAGGGGCTTCCCATCGGCGGCTAGGCGACCAGGCTCGTGAAGAAGTCGCCGAAGCCCTGAGCGATGTCCATGATGCCGCCACCGAGAGACTTGAACACGTCAGCGGCGGAGTTCGGCCGGTAGGCAACGAAGAAGATCAAGAACGCGATGCCGGCCCAGGTGAGGACCTTCTTGACCATAGCGGGCCATCCTCTCGCGCGGCGCCGGGTCCAATTACCCCAGTGGTACCCAGAGTATCAGTATCGTGTCGTACAGTGAATATCTGCGTCCGTTCTCCGATCGCCGGTGCCAGCCGGTCAGGCCCGCCCGTGCAGGTACGGAGACGGTGCGCCGTACACGAGTTCGGGCGGAGTCCACTCGGTGAGGTCGTGCAGCACGACTTCTTCCGCGAGGAGGTGACCCGCACTCGCCGGCCAGGCTATCGCATGGAGCCACATTCCCCGAGCCTCGCCGGCGTACGCACTTCGATCTGTCGGCGAATTCACGAGCCACAGTGGAGTGGGGTGACCACCCACCCTGATCTTCGCCTGCGGGACCCGCTCGGGGTGACCAGGCCCGGGACCGGTGAGCGCCTCCTCGACCTGCGGCCCCGGATCGGGGCCGGGCAGTCCCGCGAAGCGGGAGCCCAGCCCGACGCCCGGCTCCTCGGCGACGAAGAGGAGGTCGGCCGGCCCACCATCGAGCGGGGCCGGACCGGCACAGGCGATCGCGGTGGCGCGGATCCCGCCCCGGTCGTCCCCGGCCCAGGCCACCCCGGTCAGGGTCCACCCGGTGGGCAACGGCCACGGGCACCAGAGCGGTACGGCCGGCGGCCCCGACGGGTCGACCTCGGCGGCCACCCGGCCCACCACGCTGGCCACGATCTCGGCGCTGATGTGCTCCGGCACGTGCAGCGGCGGCACCGGGCCGCACCGCAGGCACCGGAACTCGCCGTGCATCAGATCCGGCTCCCGGACCGGGCCCGCGCACCTCGGGCAACTCACCGCGATACTCACGTTCCCACGGTCACCCCGCGTCGCCGGGGCGTCAAGCGGAGCGGCCGGATCGGTGCCGTTCAGCCCGGCGGCGGGCCGGCGTACGCGCGGATCCAGGCGTGCATGGCAATGCCGCTGGCCACCCCGGCGTTGATCGACCGGGTGGAGCCGTACTGGGCGATGGAGAAGAGCTCGTCGCAGGCGGCCCGGGCGGCGTCGGACAGGCCGGGCCCCTCCTGACCGAAGAGGAGCACGCAGCGGCGGGGCAGCGTGCTGTTCTCCAGTGGCTTCGAGCCGGGCAGGTTGTCGATGCCGACCACCGGCAGCCGCTGCTCCCCCGCCCAGGCGACGAACTCCTCGATCGTCGCGTGGTGCCGGACGTGCTGGTAGCGGTCGGTGACCATGGCGCCGCGCCGGTTCCACCGCCGCCGCCCGACGACGTGCACCTCGGCGGCGAGGAAGGCGTTGGCGTTGCGGACCACCGTGCCGATGTTGAAGTCGTGCTGCCAGTTCTCGATGGCCACGTGGAAGTCGTGCCGGCGCCGGTCCAGGTCCGCCACCACGGCCTCGCGCCGCCAGTAGCGGTAGCGGTCCACCACGTTGCGCCGGTCGCCCTCGGCGAGCAGCTCCGGGTCGTACCGCGGGTCGTCCGGTGGGTCGCCGGGCCAGGGCCCCACACCCACGTCGAGCTGGTCGTCGGTCACGGTCTCCAGAGGGTACGGCCCACGACCCGGCGCCGGCCGCCGGCACCCCGGTCAGCGGAGGTTCAGCGCGCCGGCGAGCCGGTCGAGGAAGCGTCGGTCGGCCGGGCTCGACCCGACGTCACCGGCCTGGCAGACCCGGGCGGCAACGGATTCCACCCACTGCCGGTACGCCGCCGAGTCGGCCGGGTCGGCGCGCCGCCGGAGCACCCGTACCGCCGCCCGGCAGGCGGCGAGCAGGTCGACGACGTCGGTGAGCCGCTCGTGCGGGGCGGTGGCGCCGTCGTGCCGGGCGTAGATCGCGGAGACCACGGCGCGGACCAGGTCACTGTCGAAGCCCCGCCCGGCAGCCACCGCGTCGAGGCCGGCGAGGCCGGCGCCGACCCCGCGCCGCGGGCGCCCGGGGCCGGGCGAGGCGGCGGCGACGAGGACCCGACCCGGCAGGTCGGTCAACAGGTCCCACTCCGTGGTGGAGTAGGCGGCGGTGGTCAGCGGTGCGGCACGACGTCCGGCAGAGGACGGCTCGCCGGCGACGGAGTGACTCATGCCGCCGCTCCGCTTCGCGCCGCGGCACCACGAGGCTCCGACGCGCTGAGCCTGATGATTCGCTCGCTGCGCTCGCTCATCGCGGGACCTCCGGCGTCAGCATATGCCGGGGAAGGCGAAAAGGACCCCATCCCCCGGGGAACGTCGGGGGAAGGGTCCTTCGCGATGGATCCGGGGGTCCGGGTCAGCGCGGCTCGGGGAAACTCGGCCGCTCCGGGTCGACGCCCTCGGGCGCGGCGGCGACCGCGTACTCCTTCCTGGGGACCATGACCTTGCGACGGAAGACGCAGACCAGCGTGCCGTCCTGGTTGTAGCCCCGGGTCTCCACGGCGACCACGCCCCGGTCCGGCTTCGAGGAGGACTCCCGCTTGTCCAGCACCGTCGTCTCGCCGTAGATGGTGTCGCCGTGGAAGGTCGGGGCGACATGCCGCAGCGACTCGATCTCGAGGTTGGCGATCGCCTTACCGCTGACGTCCGCCACCGACATGCCGAGCAGCAGGGAGTAGATGTAGTTGCCGACCACCACGTTGCGCTTGAACTGGCTCGCCGACTCCGCGTAGTGGGCGTCGAGGTGGAGCGGGTGGTGGTTCATGGTGAGCAGGCAGAAGAGGTGGTCGTCGTACTCGGTGACCGTCTTGCCCGGCCAGTGCCGGTAGACCGCGCCGACCTCGAACTCCTCGTAGTAGCGGCCGAACTGCATCCTTGTCCCCTTCGACGGACGGCGATGGAGTTCGGCACAGCATGCCTTACCGCTTGTTAAGGCGATGACGGGGGCGCTGCCGGTACGGAAATTTCACACGGGGCCAACCCGGGGGAGACGCAATGAGCGGCGGGGCCCTCCCCGGCACCCGCCGCCCACGCTCTGATGCCCAAGATTCTGCCGTACGCCAGTACTGCAACGATAGAGACAGAGGTCACAGTTACTTTTTTGTTACATTACGTTAGGTAATCGACGACCCCCTATCAGGCGATCTCCGCACCCCAGATCCCCGCTAGTCAAGCGTCAAGTTACCGAGTCGTAGCAGTTAACCTGGACGATCTTCCTGGGAACGCTCCCATCACGTCCCGTCACGCAAGTGCGGCATGCACTTGCGTTCCGCAGCCGCCCGAGAGACCCCATTACTCTCGATGTCGTCCGACCGTCACCGGGTAGCAGCGCTACGTTTCGTCGCCCGCGTCACGGGAATTCCTGGACATCCGCCCTGGTTCCACCGGACGTAGAAACAATCCGCGCTGATCGGAGAGTGCAATGGCAACGGTTGAGCTGACCACGGCCAACTTTGACGAGGTGACGGAGCAGGACGGGATCGTCCTGCTGGACTTCTGGGCCGACTGGTGCGGCCCGTGCAAGCGGTTCGCCCCGGTCTACGAGCGCTCGTCCGAGAAGCACCCGGACATCACCTTCGGCAAGGTCGACACGGAGGCTCAGCAGGAGCTGGCCGTCAAGTTCAACATCAGCTCGATCCCCACGGTGATGGCGATCAAGGACGGCGTGATCGTGTTCGCGCAGCCGGGCGCCCTTCCGGAGTCCGCGCTGGAGAACCTGATCGAGCAGGTCGAGAAGCTGAACATGGACGAGGTCCGCAAGCAGATGGCCGAGCAGGGTCACCAGCACTGAGCCAGACCGCTCACGGCGACGGCCGGGTCCCCGAGGGGGCCCGGCCGTCGCCGTCTCCGGCCCCGGAGGATGGCGACACGGTCAGTGAGTCATGGACGACGGACGGACCCTTCGGGGCTGCTCATCCCGTATCGTCCAGACCCGATGGAGACCCTGACCACCCGCGGGCGCGCGATCCGGCTGGGCGTCACCGCGCTCGGGTTGGCGCTGCTCCTCGTCGGCACCGTCCGCGGCACCGATGACGACTTCCCGTTCGGCCCGTTCCGGATGTACTCCACCTCGGACCCGCCGGACGCACCCGCCCCGGACACCCGCGTCGAGGGCGTCGACCGCACCGGCGCGGTGGTGTCGCTCGGACAGGACGCGACCGGCATCCGCCGAGCCGAGATCGAAGGCCAGCAGTCCCGGTACGTCGCCGACCCCGACCGGCTGCGCCAGGTCGCCGACGCGTACGCCGAGCGCCATCCGGCCGCCCCCGCGCTGGTCGAGGTGCGCATCGTGATCCGCTGGTACGACATCCAGGGCGGTCGCCCGACCGGCCGCTGGACCGATCGCACCGTGGTGACCTGGCAGGCCACCCGGTGACCAGCTGGCTGACCGAGGCGGTGCCGCGCGGGCGGGTGGCCGCCTTCCGTACCCTCGTCTATCTCTTCGTCGCCGCCGACCTGGTGGTCTTCACCCCCTGGGTACGTAGCCGGGTCGACGTGCCCGGCGAGCTCTACCAGCCGCTGCTGATCGGCCGGCTCCTCCCGCTGCCCACCCCCACCCCGGCGGTGGTCGGCGTGATCTTCTGGGTGCTGCTGCTCGCCGCCCTGTTCGCGGCGACCGGGCGCGCGCCCCGGCTGCTCGGCTGGACGGTCTTCGCCCTCTATTTCGAGTGGATGATCGTCGCGATGAGCTACGGCAAGGTCGACCACGACCGGTTCGGGCTCCTCGTGGCGCTGGCCGTGCTGCCCACCGCCGGGCGGGCCCGACACGGCGATCCCACCCCCAGCGAGGCCGGCGGGTGGGCACTGCGGGTCACCCAGATCGGGGTGATCTGCACCTACTTCCTGGCGGCCTGGGCCAAGTTCCGGTTCGGCGGGTTCGACTGGGCGACCGGGTCGGTGCTGGCCCGGGCGATCATCCGGCGCGGTACCGAGTTGGCCGACCTGATCGCCCAGGTGCCGCACCTGCTGATCGTCGCCCAGTTCGGCATCCTCGCCTTCGAGCTGCTCAGCCCGCTGGTCTTCGTCCTGCCCGAACGGTGGCGGCACACCGCGGTGGGCTTCTTCTATTCTTTCCACCTGGTGACCATCGCGACGATCACCATCTCATTCGCGCCGCACCTGGTGGCGATGACCAGCTTCCTGCCGCTGGAGAAGATCCGCCCGATCAGCCTGCTCCGCCGTCGGCTGTCACCGGCCACCCCCGGCCAGCTCGGCGAGCATCCCCTCGCAGCTGCGGGCGACGACCTGGGCGCCACGGCGCTGGGCCAACCGGAGCAGCGGATCCTCCGCCCGGTTCCGCCAGCGCCACTGGGCGTCGGCGGCCACCTCCCACAGCCGCTCGACGGTCGCGTCGTGCTCGACGCCGAGCCGGGCCGCCAGACCGACCCCGTCGCCACCGACCAGCCGCTCCGCCTCGGCGGCCAACTCGGCCTCGAACCCGAGTCGGGTGTTGCGCAACGCGGCGAGCAGGCGTAGCTCGCGGAACTCGTGCGCCCCGGCGAGGATCTGCTCGACCCGGCCCAGCAACTCGTCCGCCCCCCGGCGCGGCTCGGACCGCAGCAGCGTTTCCACGGCTGCCAGCGCCGACCGGGCCTTGAGCGTGTCATGCCGGTCGATCAGGGACCGGTGCATCGTCTCGCGCAGCTCGGCCAGACCGCTGCGCCGGATCAGCTCGGCCGAGAGCTTCGCCCGGCTGTCACAGCCGGCGCGAATCAGCGTGGTCGCGAGCCGGAGCCCGAAGAGCCCGAGCCGATCCAGCAGCGCGGCGCGTACCTCCGCATCCGGGCGTAGCAGGGCGTCGCCGCGGACGAAGCGGTCGGCGGAAAGCAGATGCGTCTCCAGCTCCGGACGGGGCACCCGGGCCAGCTCCGCGAGCATGGCGAAGTCCGACTCGCTGAGGATCCGACCGGCCAGGCCGAGCAGCCCGCTGCACGGGACGACGGTCACGCAGAGCGCGTCCACCCGGGGATCGCGCTGCTGTCGCCGGGCCAGCCGGCGGGCCGTCAGCAGCCCGTCGATCCGCCCGCCCCCGGTCTCGTCCACTCGGGACAACACCATGATCACGTTGACCGGGGCGGCCTGCCCGACCGCGCTCTCCCGGCCGGTCTCCAGCAGCCGCAGGTCACTGTCGCGGCCGTCGCGGGTCAGGTAGAGCACCGCGTCCGCGTCCCGCAGCACCCGCTCCATGACCGGGGCCCGCCCCGGCTCGTCGCCACTGGTGGCGGCCGGCGTGTCGATCAGGGTCACCTGGCGCAGGGTCCTGGTCGGCCACTGCACCACGATGTCCCGCAACTCGCCCACCCGCTGGCCGACCAGGTCCACCCGCATCCCGGTCGGCGACTTGACGATCGCCAACTCCTGTGCCGGCTGGTCGGCCGAGTACGCCGTGGCCCTCGGCTGCGACCCGTCCTCGTACCAGGTGAAGCAACCGCTGTCGTCCACCCCCTCGACCGGCGCGACCTCCTCCCCCATGATCGCGTTCAGCAGGGTCGACTTGCCGGACCGCCACGGGCCGGCGACCGCGATCAGCAGCGGTTGCTCCAGCCGGGCCAACTGGTGTCGCAGGTGGTCCGTCGCCGCGGGGCTGTCCCGGTAGAGCTGGAGGGCCTGGTGCAGCAGGGCCCACGCCGTTTCCTCCAGCCGCACCCCGACCGTCATGCCCGGGGCTCCAGCTGCACCGGGGCGGACCGGACGACGGTCAGCTGCTGGGCCTGCTCGAAGAGCCCGGCGAGCCGGGTCATCTTCAGCCGGATCTCGCGCTGCCGATGGTCACGGACCGCCGCGTCGGTGTCGGCGGCCTGTTTGGCGCTGCGGAACGACTGGATGATGGCCTCCTGCAGTTCCTCGGTCAGCGCGGAGAAGTGGTCCCGGAGCATCCGCTGCACCTGCCGGGCCGCGTCCCGGCGGTCCTTGGTGACCCGGACGAAGAAGTCGTCGACGTGCCGTTGGACCGCCGTCTTGACCACCGCCTGCCGGCGGCGGAGCAGTTGCTTGCTCTCGTCCCGGATGCTCTTGCCGCCGAACAGGGCGCCGACGCTGAGCGAAAGCGGGTTGATCATCGGCATCCCGGCCAGGGTGGTCGCCAGGCCGACCATCAGCAGGCCGCCGTACGAGCCCCGCATGCCGGTGATCAGCTTCTGGCCCGCGGTGAACCGGTCGACGTTCGGCCGCTCGATCTCCGGGAGCTCCTCGCCCAGGTCCGCCGGCACCGTCATCGGCCAGGGCGGCAGCACGTCGCCGCCGTACCGGGCGAAGGCGGCGGCCACCCGGCGGGTGGTCCAGTCGCAGCGCTGGACCAGCCAGTCGTGGTTCGCTTCCGCCGCCTCCGCGAGGCTGGCCTCCAGCCACTCCTGGAACTCGTCCCAGGCGTTGAGCGGATCGGCCGTGTCGAAGGCCTCGTCGACCAGGCGCAGGATCTCGCGGGTCCGGTCGCGCAGGTCGAACTCGATGTCGGAGAGCAGGTCGGCCATCTCGTCGGCGAGCGTGTTCTGCCACCGGCTGGAGCAGCGGCGCAGCTCGTCGACCTCGCGTTGCGCCGCGTGCAGCCGCGAGATCGGGCCCGACTGCTCCTCGGCCTGCTGGCTCGCCAACTCGGCGCGCAGCGGCGCGGCCAACTGTTCCACCACCGTGCGGGCGATCGTGCAGACCGCGGCGCGGGCCAGGCGGTCGGACTTGCCGGCGAGGTCGCGCTGCAACCGACCGATCAGCGCCGGGAAGCCGGACTCGGCGTTGAGTTCCCGGTCGTCCACGGCCGCCGCGCGCAGCCGCAGCGCCGAGGAGACCGGGATGACCGGCGCGGACACCCCGGCCTCGGCCAGGTGCTGCCGGTTGCGCTCGGCTACCGCGCGCCAGTCCGGTACGAGGTCCGTCTTGGTCTGCACCACCACCACGTTCGCGTGCGACCGGGCGACGTGCAGCAGCATGGTCAGCTCGCCGGCGGAGAGTTCCCGAGTGGAGTCGGAGACCAGCAGCACGGTGTCCGCCCCGGCCGGGACGGCGACCGGGCCGGCGGCGCCGAGGGCGGCCACCTCGTCGGCGCCCGGGGTGTCCACCAGCACCAGCCCGGAGCCGAGCAGGGCTCGGGGCAGCCCGATCTCGACGTACGCGGGGCCGCGCCGGCTGCCCGGCGCGCCGGTCACCGAGGCGACCTGCGCCAGCGGTACGGGGGTCCGCTCGACGGCCGCCGGGAGCGCGGCGCCGACCGGCCGGCCCGGAGCCGCCGGCGACGCGCGGACCAGGGCGGCCGAGGGGGCCTCGGCGTGCTGCACCACGGTCGGCAGCAGGGTGGTCCGGCCGTCGCCGACCGGGCAGGCCGGGGCGTTGAGGATGGCGTTGACGAGCTGGCTCTTGCCCTGCTGCGACTCGCCGACGACGAGGACGCGCAGCCGGGGATCCAGCAGCTGGACACGCCTCTGCCGCACCGTCTGCAACAGATCGCCGCGCCCGTGCGCGCTGCACGTACGAGCGATCTCGTCGAGCACGTCCAACCAGATCGCGGCGACCATTGCACCAAGTGTGCTGATTTCAGATCAATTATCAAGAGGGCCGGGGCGGAAGACCGGATCATCACAGCGATCCGGCCTTCCCCCGGGAGCCGTACGCGTCAGAACAGGCCGCCCAGCAGGCCACCGTCGGACGAGGTGTGCACGCCGCCCTGGACGCTGGTGTCGCCGTGCGTCACGGCAGCGTCACCGGTCACGTCGTGGGTCACTCCACCGGTCAGGCTGCCGACCGTACCGGTCACGCCGCTGACCGCACCGTCCACCTGCTGCGTCACGCCGTCCACCGGGGCCGTCGGGACGATACCGCCGGCGTCGCCCACGCCGAGCCCACCCAGGGTGTGGTCGACGCCGAGCGAACCGACGAGACCGCCGACCTGGGCCTGCGTGCCGGGAAGCACGCCCAGGTCCCCGCCGAGCACGTCGCCGTTGAGCAGGCCGTCGGTGGTGCCGAGCGGGTCGCCGACCGTGCCGGCGACGTCGCCGACGACCGGGTCGACCGCGCTGTCCACCCCGTCCACCACGTCCACGTCCAGGGTGTGCGCCACGTCCGGCACCCCGGCCAGGTCGGTGGCGAGGCCGCCCGGTCCGACCCCCAGGCCGATCCCCGGCAGCACGGCCGCCCCGGCGTACGCGCCGGCCGGGTCGACCGCGACGACCCCGAGCACACCGGCGGTCGCGTCCACCCCGTGCGGGGAGCTGTTGACGCTGATCTGCTGCGGCACCGCCCCGAGCTGGCCGGCCACGTAGGTGGTGTCGTTCAGCAGCGGGCCGAACCCGAGCTGCCCGACCGCCGGAGCCAGCGGCGCGAGCCCCGCGCCGGGGGCGTAGTCGACCACCAGCGGGACCACGTCCTGCACGTCGGCGGCGGTGACGTCGGTGAGCCCCGCGGCCTGCAGCGCCCCCTCCGGGTCGAGGTCGAAGGCCGACCGCGCGTCGGGATCGGTGAGCAGGTTGAGCACGAAGTCGTGCAGGGTCTGTTGCGAATCCACGTTCTGCTGCGAATTCACGTACAGGCTCTGTTGCGAATCCATGGGAGGTTCTCCTCGGTCGAAGCGTCAGCACCGTCGTGCTTCGACAGTTGACGCTAGGGCCGGGTTCGGTGCCCGTCATCGGGGAGCGGACCCCAACCGGGTTCGCCGGGTTAGGGCCATCGCCCCCTCGTTCGTTAGGGGGATAGGGGGAAGCGGGCCGGTCAGAGTTAGGGTACGGAGGCGCGAGTGATCTCTGGTACGAACGGAGGAGCCCACGGTGTTCGCGCCGGGGGTGGGTCGGTGCGCCGACAACGTCACCAGGGTCAATCGCGGTGGAGGAAGAACTACATGCCGTACGTCCTGGGGATGGACATCGGAAGCAGCAGCACCGCCGCCGCCGTGGCCCGGCGGCAGGACGGGAGCTGGGCCCGACCCGAGGTGGTCCCGCTGGACCCGAGGTCGGGCGTCGTGCCGTCGGTGCTGCACCTGTCGCCGGACGGATCGCTCACGGTCGGCGGGCCCGGCACCGACGACCCCGGCCGCACCACCCGGGATTTCGTCGGCCGGATCGGTGACGACGTACCCCTGATGCTCGGCGGCGAGACGTGCCCGCCGCAGACGCTGATCGCCGAGCTGGCGACGTGGGTGGTGGAGCGGGTCTCCGCCCGGGAGGGCGGGCTCGCCGAAGCCGTCGTGCTCAGCCACCCGGCCGGGTGGGGTCCGCACCGGCGCGAACTGCTGCACCGGGCGCTGTGGGACCTCGACCTGCGCAACGTCACGCTGCTACCCCGCCCGATCGCGGTGGCCGAGAGCCACGCGGCCCGCGGCTTCCCCGGCACCACGGCCGCCGTCTACGCCCTGGGCGGCAACACCTTCGAGGCCGCCCTGGTCCGCCGCCACCCACGGGGCACGTACGAGACGTTCGGCCTGCCCCAGGCTCGGCCGGCCCTCGGTGGCAACGACTTCGACGAGGCGCTCGCCGAGCACGTCCGTACCGTGCTCGGCCGGGAGTTCGCCGGCGCCGGAGGCCAGGACGCGTATCCGCATCGCCTGCTGCTGGCGGAGTGCGACCGGGTCAAGCAGGAGCTGACCGTCGGCACGGAGACCGACGTGGTGTTGACCCTGCCGACCGGAGCAGTACGGGTGCCGGTAACCCGGGCGCAGTTCGAGGACCTGATCCGGCCGGCCGTACGGGCCACCGTCGACCTGCTGGTACAGGCCGTACACTCCGCCGGCCTGACGCCGGCGCGGCTCGACGGCGTGCTCCTCGCCGGCGGCTCGGCGCGGATCCCGGTGATCAGGGAACTGCTCGCGGCGGCCTTTCCCGTCCCGGTCGAGGTGGAGCCGGACCCCCAGCTGACCGCCGCCACCGGGGCGGCGCTCGCCGCCGGCCAGGTGGTGTCACCGCGCCGGCCGGCGCCGCAGCCCAGGTCCGCACCGGTCAGCGGCGGTGGGCCGGCCGTCCCGGCGCGGCAGCCCGCCGAGCCGGACCAGGCCGCTCCCGGCCTGCCACCACCGCGTCCCCCGGTCCGGATCGCCCCGCTGCACCTGCCAAAGGCGTCCCGCCTGGCGCTGGCCCGGGGCCGGGGACGCGACGGATGACCGTGGGGACCATGAGCGGGACCGCCGAGTGCCCGCTCGTGCTGGCCGAGGGGCCGAAGGCCCTGCTCGACGCGGTCGAGGTGGGCCCTACGGGCGCGCTCGCGGTGGGCGTGACGGGTCCCGGTGGCCACGGCAAGAGCGCCCTGCTCACGGAACTGGCGCGGGCCCACCGGCGGGCCGGGCGTACCGTGCTGGACGGCGTACCGGGGCCGGCCGACCCGGCCGACCCCGAGGCGGTGCTGCTGGTCGACGACGCGCACCTGCTCGACGACGCGCGGTTGGCGGCGCTCCACCAACTGGTGGTCGCCCGCCGGCATCGGCTGCTGATCGGCTACCGGCCGTGGCCCCGGTCGGCGGCGCTGGCCGAGCTGGCCGAGGCGCTGAAGCGGGACGGGCAGCAGCTCACCCTCACCCCGTTCACCCCCGAGCAGACCGCCGCATACCTGGCCCGGGCGCCGGAGCTGGGCCGGTGGACCGAGCTGGCCGACTACGTGCACGCGCAGACCGGCGGGGTCCCACGGGACGTCGAGCGGCTGGTCCACGGGCTACGCGGGCGGGAGCACGGGGCCGGCCTGCCGGCCGAGCCGCCCCGGCCCGCCGTACTCCTCTTCGGTCCCGACCTGGAGGAGCTGCCGGCGGACGTCCGGCGGCTGCTGCTGGCCGTCGCCGCGGGCGTGCCGCTGCCCATGGACCTGCTCGGCCGGCTCCTCGGCTCGGCGCCGGAGGCGGTGGACGAACTGGTCGCGTCGAGCAGAGCCACCGGCCTGCTCGGTGCCGACGGCCGACTCGCGCCGCTCGTCCAGCGGGCGGTCATCGCGCTCAGCCCGGCCACCGAACGCACCGCGATCTGGCACCGGCTGACCGAACTGCAGCTCGGGCACGGCGCGCCGGTGCTCCCGCTGGTCCGCTCGCTGCGCGCGGCCGGGGTGCTCCGGGACTGCCCGGCCCCCGCGCTGAAGGCCGCGGCCGAAGAGGTGCTGGCCGGGGATCCGGCGCTCGCCGCCGAGCTGTTCGCCGCGGCCACGGCGGCGGGGCTGCCCGCGAATACCCGCCAGGCGGTCGCCGCAGCGCTCGCCGGCGACCTGGACGCTGCCCTCCGGCTGGCGGACCGGCTGCTCGCGACGGCTGGCCCGGGCGACCGGGCCGAGGCGGCGACCGTGGCCGCCACGGCGCTGGCGCACCGCGGCCAGGTGGGGCGCAGCGTCGAGCTGTACCGGTGGTCCGGCACCCCCTCGTCCGCCGCGTTCGCCGCCGTCGGCGCGCTCGCCGTCGGCCGCCCGACCCCCGGTGCGGACCTGCCCGTCGCGGACCAGGCCGGTGGACCGCCCACCCTGCGCGCCAGCGCCGCCCGACTGATGGCGGAAGGGGTACGGGAGAGCGTCACCGGCCCGCCGACCGCCGCGCTCTCCGCGCTCGTCCAAGCGGCGGCGCTGCTGGAACCGGACGGGCGGGCGGTGCTGCTGCCGGACAGCCCGGCCGCGCTCGCCGCGTTGACCGCGATCCACTGTGCCGAGTTCGACATCGCCGAGCGGGTGCTGGACCGGGCGGTGACGACCGGCATCGGCGGGCCGCTGATGACACCTCGACACCGGCTGTTGCAGGCCTGGATCCAGATGGTTCGGGGCCACACGGCCGTGGCGGCCGAGCGCCTCGCCGCCGTGACCGCCGACGACCGGCCACTGGAGTCGCGCGATCTGCTCCTGGCCAGCGCGCTCCGACTCGGCATCGCCCGCCGCAACAGCGACCTCGAGTCGCTGCAACGCGGCTGGGGGCACGCGCTGGAGGCGGTGGTCCGGCACCCCGTCGACCTGTTCACGCTGCTGCCGCTCGGGGAGCTCGCGGTCGCCGGGGCCCGGTTGGGTGAGGCGGACCGGCTGCGGCCGTACCTGCACGAGGCCTGGCTGCTGCTGGACCGGCTGCAAGACCCGGCGCTGTGGAGCGTCCCGCTGCACTGGACGGGGTTGCACGCCGCGATCCTGGCCGAGGAGCCGACGGTCGCCGAGGAGCACGTCGCCGCCCTGCACGCCGCGGCCGACCACAGCCGGTACGCCGCCGTGGTCGCCGCGGCCGCCACGAGCTGGGTCGACGTCCTGCGCGGCGTGGTCGATCCGGTCCAGGTGGAGGCCTCCGCCCGCGGGCTGCACGACGCCGGACTGTGCTGGGACGCCGCCCGCCTCGCCGGGCAGGCCGCGATCCGCACCTCGGACCGGCGAGCGATGACCGCCCTGCTGGAGTGCGCCCGGGCGCTTCAGGGCCGGCCGGCGGCCCCCCGGGGCGGCCGGCCGGCCACGGCGGACGATGGGAGCCCACAGGTCGCCGACGCCGTCACCGCCCCGGCCCAGCACCGGCTCAGCGACCGCGAGCACGAGGTGGCCGAGCTGGTGCTGGCCGGGCTCACCTACCGGGAAATCGGCGACCGGCTCTTCCTCTCGGCGAAGACCGTGGAGCACCACATGGCCCGGATGCGGTCCCGGCTGAACTGCGCCAACCGGGCCGAACTGCTGGCCCTCCTGCGCACCATCGTCGCGGACCGGTCGCGCGCCGCGGGCCGGCAACCGTGGCCGGAACGGGCGGACGAGCACCGCCGAGACACGGCACCCCGGAAGCGGTGAGAGGACCCGGATGACACACGCACTGGCCACCGCCGACAAGCTGACCGCCGCCCTGGACACCCTGGTCGACCGGGTGCCCGGAGCCGAGTACGCGGTGGTCCTCTCCTCCGACGGACTGCCGCTCGGCTGGTCCCGCACCGTCGAGGGCGACCAGGCGGAACAGGTCGCCGGCCTGGTCAGCGGCCTCCACGCGTTCGGTCAGGCGACTGCCCGGGTGTGCGGCACGGCCGTACTGCACCAGGTCGTCGTGCAGATGTCGCGGGCGTTCGTGTTCGTCGCCACCATCCGGAGCGGGGCGATCCTCGCCGTCCGGTTGCGCATCGACGCCGACATCGCCGACATGGCGTACGAAGTGGCGCTCTTCGTGGCGCGGGCGGAGCGGGACCTGCCGGTGCACCTCGAGCCGGCCCGGCCCTAGCCGGTGACGCGGAAGACACGTCCGCCGGAGGGCCGCAAGGGGGCACCCCCGGTGCCGGCCCCACCGGCCCAGCCACGGCGGACCGTGGCGGTCGTCCTGTTGGACGGGATCGTCGTGATGATCGGTACCGCGCGGCGCGTCGTCGATCGGGCTGGCGCCGCCCGGCTCGCTCCGATGGCCGTCGCCGCCACGCTGGGCGTGCTGTCAGCGACGGCGTACGCCATCGGCATGGTGCCGGACAGCCCGGAACGGCCGGCCCCGGTGGCGGTCCGGCCGGACGTGACGGCGACGGGCACCACGGCGAGCGGGGCGCCGGAGGAGCAGCCCGACGAGAGCGTCCTCGCGCCTCGGGCGTCGGTACGCTCCGCGACCAGGGTCGCCCCGGCCGGCCCGGCCCCGCCGTCGGTCAGTGCGTCGCCGCCGGCCACCACGACGCCATCCCGCCCGCCCGAACTGCGCGCCCGCTTCGCCGTCGAGACGAGCGCCCTGCTCAGCTACGGCGCGGCGGTGACGATCAGCAACCCGGGGTCGGACCGGGTGCCGGACTGGGCCCTGGTGATCGTGCTGCCCCGGGAGTCGCTCCGGGTCACCTCGGTCTCCGGCGCCCGGGCCAGCCAGGACGGCCCGACGTGGACGTTCCTGCCGGACGGGAGCAGCGGGACGGTGCCCGGCCGCGGCTCGGTCCGGGTGACGTTCCGGGTGAGCGGCCCCGCGATCAACGCCACGCCGACGGCGTGCACGATCGACGGAGCCGCCTGCACCGGCCTGCCGGACTGACCACCCGACGCCCCGGCGGGGCGCGGCCGGCAGCCGGGG
>NZ_JAPDPH010000077.1 GCF_026013475.1 Micromonospora yasonensis
AGCATAAAACCCGTGTCCAGAACCAGGGGTCAAGCCCCTGCTTTCGCCAAGTACATTTCCGGCATGCAGGTAGCAGAGTCCTGGGCGCGCATTGTTGCGTGGTGCCGAGAGCACGCGCCGGCCACGGCGGAGGCGATCCGCCCGCCAGCGGGCGCTGCGGCGCTGGAACGAGCGCAGGCCGCCACAAGGGGGCTATGGCCGGAAGACCTGCGCACCTGGTACACGCTGGCCGACGGAACACAGCGCACCCCTGCCGGCTATATCCTGCCGTTCTACTGCCCGCTGCCTCTGGACGCGGTGATGTCGCATTGGTCGATGTGGCAGGAGGGCTGGGCGCGCATCGCGGCGGAGCAGGCGAGCCGACAGGAGGAAAACGCTCGGCGGGTCCGTGCGCTGGGTGGCACTCCCGTCAACCCTTACGACGTCAACCGCCTGGAGGCGCAGCCCGCCGGAACCGCGGCGTACATGTTCCTGCCGTCCTTCGTGCCCATCGCTGAGGACCAGTCCGGCGCGGACATGTTCGTCGACACGCGGCTCGGGTCGATGCGCGGATGCGTGACCGAGTTCCTCAAGGGCGACGCCGACACTGACGGACCTAAGTGGCCCTCGGTCACGGCGATGTTGGCCGACCTTGCGGAGGGGCTCACGGCCGGCCGGCCGGTCGGCGGAGGGCAGCCGTCCGTGTCAGATCAGCAGCTGCACTGGCAGGTGGCCGCACGGAGCTGACCGGATCACCGGCCGGCGGACGTCCCGGTCTGCCCTGATCGACACGTCCTATTACCGTGACGCCGACCAGTTCCCCGCCAGAGAGCGATTTTGGCGGGCCGCCGTCATCACGGCAGGGTGAGGAAGCTTCTGGACTGGATCGCACGGCGTGTGGCAGGACGGCAGGGCCGACTGCCAGTCGCAGGAGTTCTACCCGAGCCACCGTGATTTGTAGAAGGCGACAGGTGGAGTACCCGATCTGCCAGAAGTGCGGCGTGACCGCGGGCGATAGGAGAGTAACGAGAGGTGGCACGCAGACCAGGAGCGAGTGCTGCGCGTGATCGACAGAACGTTGCGAGAGCTGGACCGCCAGGTGCGGATGGCCCGGCCGGACCGGCCTCGCTGACGGAAGATAGCCACCACGCGTGAGGTGGGTGACTGACTCGAAAATCACGGAACGCGGGGGCAGGCGGTAGCGTCCGGCGCAGCGGAGCGGAGCCGGACTTGGGGTGGTCGTTGGGTGTCAGGCTGCGGCGGGTTGGTCGGGTCCGGGGGTGAGGGCGACCTGTTGGCCGGTGAGGTGTACGAGTTGTCGGATGAGGTCTGCCGATGGCGACGATGGCGCGTTTTTGCCGCGTCGCCGGGCGAGGCGGCGGTAGCGTTCGCTGAGGAAGGTGTCGGCGCGGGCCAGGCCAGCGATGATCTCACCGAGGGTGCCGGCCAGCCAGGGGTTGCCTTTGCCGGTGGAGGCGATCTTTGCTCGGCCGGCTGATTGTTTGTCGATCAGGGCGAACTTGGCCCAGGACACCAGGTGCGCGGCGGTGGGGAACACGGCCATGGTCACGCGGATCTCGGCTTGAAGATCATCAGGCGCAGATCCGGCACAACTGGGGGCGGAACGCCGAGGCGATGTGCTACTTCTTCGCCCACCTGCATAACGAGCGGTTCGGCGGCTACCCGGATACCGGCTCGGGCATCTCCCGCGAGTCGGGCCGTAATCCCGGCGGGTGGTGAGATCCGCCAGCCGCAACAGGCGGGAAACCTACTCGCTTCCTGAAACGATGCCTGCCAGCATGTCCGGGTGAATTCGCCCATGATCACCCTGCGCGCGATGCGTTCAGACGAGTACGAGACCTACACGACGCGACGGGACCTGGAGTACGTCCAGGCCCTCGCTGAGTCAATGCCGGCCGAGGCCGCGATGGAGAAAGCGCGACAGGATCGAGCCCGGTTTCTGCCCCAGGGATTGGCGACGGAACGCCATCGCATTTTGGTAGCCGAGAACACCAGAGGCCAGGTCGTCGGCTACGCCTGGGTCGGGCTCGAGGAGCCACGAACCAAGACGACCGACACAGCGTGGCTCCACGACATCAGCGTGGAAGAGCCCTACCAGCGATCCGGCTATGGGAGAGCGATCCTCGCGGCGGTAGAGGCGGTGGCACGGGAAGCGGGTGCGATTCGGCTCGGGCTTAACGTGTTCGGCCACAATGCGCCCGCGATCTCGCTGTACCAGACGTGCGGCTACGAGGTCACGACCCAACAGATGGCGAAACGCCTGTAGTAGATAGGGCGGCCCGCCGCGACAGCGGGACGGTCCGCATCCAGTCCGCAAGAGGTCCACGGACAGTGGGGGAGCGGTGAGAGATGTCGGAAGGCATTTCCGCTGCTATACGTCCATGTGCCCGGGATAGATCTCGCCCTTATGGCAGCCAGTCCGCGGTCTCGCGGTGGCGTCCGAGGCCGACCGTTTCGAACTCATCGCGGTACCCGTCGTGTTCGACTCCAAGACGCGCCAGCAGTTGACAGATAGGGCTTCCTTGGGGAGGGAACGGTTCACTCTCACCCAGGTACAGCGGCCCGAGCGCCAACTCGCCAGCAACCCACAGGGCCGCGCGCTGGCTGCCCACACCCCCGAAGAAGTCCGCCTCGACGTAGCCGACCGGTCCCGCTGAGGACCAGAACGCCAGCTCACGATCGAAGCCGCCCGGCAGCTTCCAGAACCCGAGTACCCGCTCCGTCGTGCCGTCCGTGACGGCGTCGAACAGCTCATCGGTCATCGGCACCAGCGCGAGGTCATGCGCCAGCGGCACGAGCACCGCAGCCGGCCACTGGCTCACAGCGGCGTGCAGAGCGCCGGCGGAGCCGATGAGGGCCTCCAGCGTGTAACCCAAGGACCAGCCTCCTTCTGCATTCCGTCGACGTGGCACCTACGCCGCTAACCTAGATCAGTCGCGGTCGCCTCGGCGAGCCCGTTGGCCGATGCCGGGGGAGCGGGTTGGGGAGCTTCGGGATGCGGTGAGCCGAGGCGCCGCCCGCGTTGCAGTAGAGGGACCCCAGTACCCCTGTCCGGCGCCCACCGGCGCGGGTCCTGCGCGACGAGGATTTACTCCGCCGCCCTCGCCGCCGGGGTGCAGCGCATCCACGTCGAGTCGCCGGCTGAGCTGCGGCGCCTCGGCGGGTTGGCCGCCGCCGCGGGCACGTCGGCGCGGGTGTTGCTCCGGGTGAACCTGCCGGTGGACGTGCCCGGGGCGAGCCTGGTCATGGGCGGCGGACCTAGCCCGTTCGGCATGGACCCGGCCGATGCGCTGGAGTGGGTCCGCCGCCCGCCCGCCGGTGTCGAGGTGCGGGGAGTGCACGCCCACCTGGCCAGCGGGCTGGACACCCCGCTCGCCGGCGCGGTCGCTGCCGCCGTTGTCCGCTGGTCGGTCACCGAGGTCGGCGCGACGGAGGTCGACGTCGGCGGAGGCATGGCGGTGGACTACACCGACCCCGCGGCGCGCTTCGACTGGGCGCGCTACGGCCGGGCGCTGGCCGACGTCCTCGACGCGTACCCCGACCTGCGGCTGCGGATCGAGCCGGGCCGGTCGGTCACCGCCTACTGCGGGGGGTACCTGGCCGAGGTGGTGGACGTGAAACGCTCACACGGCGAGTGGTTCGTGGTGGTGGGGGGCGGCACGCATCACCTGCGTACGCCGGCGGCGAAGGGGCATCCGCAGCCGTTCACCGTGCACCGCCGGCACGGTGCCAACGGTCCCCGCACCGACGGCGGGCCAGTCACCGTGGTCGGGCAACTCTGCACCCCGAAGGACGTGCTGTCCCGCTCGACCACCGCCGGACCGGTGGGTGTGGGGGATGTGCTGGTCTTCGCCATGGCAGGGGCGTACGCCTGGAACATCAGCCACCGCGACTTCCTGCTGCATGAACCGCCGGCGTTCCGGGTCGGTGATCCACACAAGGTGGCCGCCGAGTGGGCGGCCCGACCGATCCGGCCGTGAGCAGGAGTATCAGCGTTGGGGAAATGAGCGCACTGGTGCGGGCACTGCGATGCCTACCTTGTCGCCTGGGCGAGGTGCCCGGTTGCCGGGGACGCGGGCCACGAGGCGGGTGGTCTGGTCGACGAGGTCTAGGCGGACCATCGCGTCGGCGCCTTGGTAGGTCACCGACGAGACCGATGCCGTGGTGTCGGAGGGTTCGCGCAGGACGAGTTGCTCGGGTCGAACCATCACGAGTACGTCGCCGGTGGCCGGTTCGGCCAGGTCGAGTTGGCCCAGACTGCAGTGGACGGTCCGGCCGGCGGCCTGTCCGCTGAGGAGCATGGCGTCGCCCAGGAACCGGCCGACCTCGGGCGTGGCCGGTGCGCCGTACACGCCGGCCGGGCTGTCGATCTGGGCGAACCGGCCGTCGAACATGACGGCCACCTGGTCGGCGAACGACAGCGCCTCGGCTTGGTCGTGTGTCACGAGCACGGTGGTTGCGCCCCGCGCGGCGAGAGCGGCACGGGTGGCCTCGCGGGTTGCGGCGCGCAGTGCGGTGTCGAGCGATGAGAACGGCTCGTCGAGCAGCACCACTGATGGCTCGCGGGCCAGGGCCCGGGCGAGTGCGACGCGCTGCTGTTGCCCACCCGACAGCTCATCCGGGCGGCGGCGGGCCAGGCTCGGTGACAGGCCGACGAGCTCGAGCAACGGCTCAACCTGGGCCGCTCGGCGCCGTTCGGCCCGCGGCAGCCCGAAGGTGATGTTGCCGGCGACGTCGAGATGCGGGAAGAGTGCGCCGTCCTGTCGGACGTAACCGATGCCGCGCCGCTCCGGAGCCACCAACGCCGGGCCGTCGGTGAGCACCTCGCCGCGTACCTCGATTCGCCCGCGGTCGGGCCGGATGAACCCGGCGATCGCCCGCAGCAGCGTGGTCTTGCCGCTGCCGGAGGGACCGAGCACCGCGGTAATGCCGCCGGCGGGAACCTGCAGATCGACCTGGTCGAGTACCGGCGGGCCACCGTACCCGACGGTGAGCCCGGTGACGGAGATGCCGGCGCCGCTCATCGCTGGTCCAGGATCTGCCGGCGCAGCAGGATGGTGAGCGGGGCGGACAGGGCGATCATCGCCGCAGCGTACGGGGCGCTCGCCACGTAGTCCAACTCGTCGCTTGCCGACCAGAACGCGGTGGCCAGCGTCTCGGTGCCAGTCGGGGCGAGCAGCAGGGTCGCGGTGAGTTCGGTCGACGTCGCGAGGAAGACCAGCACGAATCCGGTCAGCGCCGATGGCAACACCAGCGGAAGGACCACCCGGATGAGGGTACGGAGACCGGACAGCCCCAGCGAACGCGATGCCTCGAGGAGCTCGGGCGGAGCCGCGGCCAAACCGGACCGCCAGGCGACCATGGCGCGGGGCATGAAGAGCACCGTGTAGGCCAGCACCGCGAGTGCGGCGGTCTGGTAAACCGGACGGGCCCACTGCACCGCCAGCGTCACCAGCGCCAGCCCGATCACCACCCCGGGAAGGGCGCTCGCGATGTAGGTCACCCGCTCCAGCGCGGTCGCCAGTCGAGACGGGTACCGATGCAGCAGCCACGCAGCGGGCAGCGCGGCGACCGACGCCGCCAGGCCCGCCAGCACCGCAAGGCCGACGGTCGAACCCGCCGCCGCGAGCAGCGGGCCAACGACCACCGCGCCGGACGTCATCGCCCGCACCAGCCAACGCAGCACCAGCACCAGCGGAACCAGCAGCGCCAGGCCGACCAGCGCGACGAGCGCGGCGGACGCCGGGATGGTCCACGCGCCGAGGCGGTAGGCGACCGGACGCTGCCGGGCGCCGGCGCCCATCCGGGCGATCCGTGCGCGGCCGCGCAGCGGCACCTCGAGGGCCAGCAGACCAATGCAGAGCAGCACCAGTACTGCGGCCAGCAGACTGCCGGCGGCGTTGCTGAACCCGACCGCGAACTGCTGCAGGATTGCCGTGGTGAAGGTGGGAAACCGCATCATCTGCAGGACGCCGAACTCGGCCAGCAGGTGCAGGGCCACCAGCAACGCGCCACCGGTGATGGCCGGACGCAACTGCGGCAAAGCCACCCGCAGTACCGCTCCCAGACTGGATGCGCCGAGCGACCGTGCGGCGTCCAAATGCCCCTGGTCGAGCGCCCGCAGCAGGGCCGCGGCCGGCAGGAAGACGAACGGATAGTAGGCCAGGGCGGTGATGAACACCGCGCCGCCCAGCCCCTGCACCGCCGGTAGCACCGACGTCCAGGCGTAGCTGCTGACGAACGCCGGGATGGCGAGCGGCGCCAGCAGCAGCGTGCGCCACACGCCGGCTCCCGGCAGTGTGGTTCGCTCCACCAGCCAGGCCGCACCACAGCCGAGCAGCACGGTGATCGGAACGGTCAGCAGGAGCAAGAGCATCGTGTTGCCGAGCAGTTCGGCCGTCCTCGGCCGCAGCAGCAGCCTCGTCGCCTCGTCGCCAGCGGCAGAAGCCTGACCGATGACGACCAGGACCGGCAGGACCATCACGGCCGCGACCAGGACCGCGGCCGCTACGACCAGCCGCGGCCTGCGGGTGGACCGGCGGGTGCGTACGACTGGCCGGGTTACCGGTTCGTCGTACGAGGCGGCGGGCGACTCGCGAAGGTCAGATGATGCCGACATCGGTCATCAGCTCGTTCACCTTGTCGGAGTTCAGCGTGAAGGGGTCGACCGGCGGTGCCTGCAGGCTGTTCAACGGCGGCAGCGCGGGCGCCGAGGCGACACCGCTGCCCACGGCGTACTCCATCGACTGGGAGTCGACCAGCACTTGCTGTCCGGCCTTGCTGGTGATGAAGGTCAGGAACTTGTGGGCCTCGGTCGGCTTCTTCGTCCGGGCCAGCACAGCGCCTCCGGACAGCGACACGAACGCGCCGGGGTCCTGGTTGCGGAAGTAGTGCAGGGCCGTGTTGGCGCTGCCTTCCTTGGTGCCGGCCTGGTCTCGGTACCAGTAGTAGTGGTAGATCACGCCGCAGTCGATCTCACCGGCGTTGACCGACTTCATCGTGGCGATGTTGTTCTGCAGCACCCGGGCGTTGGACTTCAGACCGTGCAGCCAATCAGTGGCCTTCTGCTCGCCCTGACCGGCGAGCATGCCCGCGACGATGGCCTGGAAGTCCGCACCACCGGGGGCGCATCCCCAGCGGTCCTTCCACTGCGGCCCGGCGAGATCCATCAGCGACTTCGGCAGGTCGGCCTTGTCGAGTTTGGCGGTGTTGTAGACCAGCACGGTGGACCGGGCGGCGATCGAGGTCCACGCCTTCGACGACGGAGTCAGATTGGCCGGCACCTGCCGCCGGGTCGCCTCGTCCAGCGGGGCGAGCAACCTGTTCCGCTCGACCAGCGTCATCGCCGGACTGTTCTCGGTGAGGAACACGTCGGCGGGCGACGCGGAGCCCTCGGCCACGATCTGATGGCCCATCGAGGCGTCGGAGCCCTTGCGGATCTGCACCTTGATGCCGGTCGCCGCGGTGAACGCCTCGGCCCACGCCTTGGTGAGGTTCTCGTGCTGCGCGGAGTAGACCTGTAGCGAACCGGGGTCGGCGACGTACCCGTCCTCGGATTTCGACCCGCACCCCACCAGGCCCACTGCCCCGAGGGCCCCCAGGCCGGTCAGGAACGTGCGTCGACGCATGTCATGTCCTCTCTCACGAGTTGCTTCGCCGCCACGCGACGACGGATGACTAGGACCACAGGCAGAGGCGACAGCCACCGGCGCAGGACGTAGTTGCCGACCGCACAGAACCCCAGGCCGGCGGCGATCGCGGCCGCGAACTTGATGATCGGAGAGTCAAAGAACGCGAACACCTGGAACTGCACGAGGTAGATGTGCAGCGAGGCGGCCGCCAGTGCGCCAAGCGGACGGACGAGCAGCCGCGGTACCGGTAGCGCGGGAACGAGCGCCAGCAACGCGAGCCCGACCATGATCGCCAGGTTGCGGCCGGCGTCCCCGGCGAAGAAACCAAAGGCGGCGCCAGCGGCGACCGCTGTCGTGACCAGTCGGCGCCTGCGGCTGTCGGCCGCCGCCATCGCGACTCCCGCCACGAACAGCCACGCCACCGTGCCCGGCAGACCACGCAGCGGACCGTCGAACAACGCCAGCACCAGATAGCGAGGCACCAGCAGCACGGCCACGGCGACCATCGCGGTGCGCCAGGGATCGGCGGCGTATGCGGCCCGCAGCCACGGAACAGCCAGCACCGCGACGGCGGCGACCATGATCACCAGGTAGGCCTCGACGAACCAGAAGTTGTTGCCGACCTGGGGCCGGGCGAGCCAATGCACCAGCGCAACGTTCGACCAGTGGCCCGTTCCGAACCCGACCAGCATCACCGCCGCGACGGTCACCGCCGGGACGCCCACCCCGATCGCGATCCGGGCGGTCCGCCGCACGCGCTCCGCTGTCGTCGCCGATGCGAGGACGTACCTGGCGAACAGGAAGCCGGCGACCGCGAGCAGGATGTGCGCTCCGCCGGGCAGCCGGAACAACCCGACATGACTGCCACAGATCGTCACCACGGCCGCGCCGCGCAGGACGACGGTCGTATCGACCCGCCGCACCAGTGGACGCCGCCACCGGGAACGTGGCAGCCGGTCGGCGAGCGCGACCAGGTCGCGCACCGGGCGGTGGTGCCAGTCGCACGGCAGGTCACCGAGCAACCGCGTCAGGCCGACGGACGCCACGACGTGGCTGAAGGAGTCGCCGCCGAGCTCGACGAACGACCGATCGAGGTCGATGCCACCGGGGCCGACAAGCGGCTCCAGTACGGCGACCACCGCGGCGGCGATCTCTGCCTTCTGGCCGGAGGCCTCCGCGACGTGCAGGTCGGCGCTGCGCCGGCGGTCGAGTTTGCCGTTGGGCAGCAGCGGGAGGTCGTTGACCGCGCGGACCGAGACTACCGACCGGCTGAGACCGGAGACCTGGGCGGCCTGGTCGCGAACCTGGTCGGGGGATTGCTCGCAGCGCCGGTAGGTGACCTGAAGCTGGTCGTCGCGGCCGGTGACACAGGACTGCAGCCCCCGGCCGCGCAGGGAACGCTCGACCTGGCCGAGGTCGATCCGGATCCCCATGATCTTCACGAAGTCGGACCGCCGTCCGACAATCCGGACCAGCCCGTCCGCGTCGATCCACGCCAGATCGCCGGTCCGAAGCTCAGTGTGCATCCGACCCAGGGCCAAGTCGTCGGGCTGCTCGGCGTACCCGAGCATGACGCCTGGACCCGTGAACACGAGCTCGCCGACCGGGCCATCGGGCGAACCCGCCGCTTCGTCGATTCCGGCCGGGTCGAGCCGGAACGCCGACCCGGCGATCGGCCATCCCACCGCATCGGGGTATCGCTCCGACAGTTCGGGTGGCAGCACGGCCATCCGCGCGGTGGCCTCGGTCTGGCCGTACATCACCGCCATTCCCCACCCGGCCGCGCGGCCCCTTGCGGCCAGCTCTCGCACCCGCGCGGGCGGCAACGCGCCGCCAGCTTGGGCGAGCAACCGGAGCGAAGGCAGATGATCCAGCACACCTTGGACGTCGAGCAGATCCACCACGTGCGGAGTGGCGGCAACCACGGTCACCCGGTCGCGGCGCAAATCATCGGCGAAGCCGGGGTCGGTCACCGACCCGGGCCGCAGCACGGTGGTGGCACCGGCTCGGAGTTGGGCATGCAGCACCGACAGCCCAAAGCAGTAATGCAGCGGTAGCGAGGTGACCGCACGGTCGGCCGACGTGATCGACAGCGCGGCCGCGATCGCCTCGGCGTTGCTGAGCACGTTGCGGTGGCTGAGCCGAACCAGCTTGGGTGAGCCGGTGCTGCCCGACGTACTGAGCAGCAGCGCCAGATCCGGATGCAGGAGGTGCCGCGATTCATCGGTGTCACTGTTCGGCGTTGCAGTCTCGAAGGTGCCATCCAGATGGAGCCACAGGTCGGGCTGGTAGACCGCGGTGATCGACCGATGCTCGGGCGGGGTGATCAATGCCACGTGCCCGGCCGACATCACCGCCAGATAGCCGAGCACCAGGTCGCGATGCGGGGCCAGCGGCACGTGCACGAGCCGCCGACCAGCCTGCGCTGACGGCAGGCTGGCCGCGAGCGCAGCCACCCGATCGGCCAGCTCCCCGTAACTGAGACAGCCGGCCGAGTCGATAAGGGCAGGGTGATGCGCGTCGGCTGTGTCAGACACCGGGACGGCGACGCGCACCCGACGGGGATCCAACAGAGGCACGGTAGGTGAGGCTAACCTAAGCAACTGTGGCTGTCCAACCGTCACCAACGAGCAAGATCACGGTGTTTACTGTCGGTCTGACGATGGCGCACGTCGGGTTACTGGACGTGCTCGACCACCACGAGCGGCAGCGCGCCGCCAGCACCGTAGCGGAGGCGGATCGCGCTCGGTTCCTGCTCGGAGCGGCACTGCTGCGCACCGTCGCCGGCGCAATGCTCGACCTCCCGGCCGAAGCGGTGACGGTGGACCGCGCGTGCTCTCACTGCGGCCGCTGGCACGGCCGGCCGACGCTGCCCGGCACATCATTGGAGATGTCGGTGTCGCACAGCGGTACGGTGGTGGCCGTTGCCGCCCTGCCCGGCGGCGGGCGGGTCGGGGTCGACGTCGAGCGGACCGGTGATCGGCCGGTGCCGGAAGTAGTCGCCTGGACAATCGCAGAAGCCCAGTTCAAGGCCGGTGGCGGACCGGGCCTGACACTCCACCGGCTGCCGCCCCCTGCGCCTCGGCACGTGCTGACCTTGGCCACCAACCAGGCCTCGGCCACGGTCGAGGTGGTCAACGCGGCGACTCTGCTGCCGCCAGCCACATCATGACAATCCGACCACGGATGGCGGCGTAAGTGACCGGTCGGGCGCCCGTTCTTCTCCGACGACGTTCTCGTCGGGGCGCTGGAGGACAGAGTCGTTCGGGGTGGAGGCACGGATCGTGACAAGGCCGGTTCGGGCTGATCTCGTACCCGAGGGCGCCTGCGGCCTGCTTCCGGCAAGCACAAGGATGGCCTGCACGATCGTGATGTCGCGGCGTGGGCAGCAGCGCGGCTCGGCCGCATTCAATATCGGACCAGCCACTCGTTGCTCGCCGCGATGCGCACGGTGGCTTCTGCGCGCTTCGTCTAGCGGCGTTTGTCCGGGTCCGTGACCGCGGGCTACGATCGGCGCCCGGTCGCCGTCGACTGTCCTCATCTCGGGCCGTTGCTGTTGGCAGCGGTTATGGGAAGGCGCGATTCGCCCTTCGGATCCTAGGGTGGCGTCCATGTCGGGCCGGCGGGAACGCATACGTCGGGAGCTGGGTGGCTTCCTCAAGGAGTATGGCCGCAGCTCTCGGTCTCGCAACGGGATGGATCCGAACGATCGCCAGTACAGTCGCAAACTGGAGACCCAAATCAAGCGGATGCGCCCTGAGGACCTCGACCGCCTGATGCGGGACGACGAAGACGACGACCAGTAGCCACGGACCCTCAGTTTGCAAGGTGCCTTGATCTTCACGCTGGGTTCACGGCAGTGACCATCGAGGGCGCCAAAACGTGAAGGGCTGTATTCTTGGCCTCGCCGGTCCGCCGGTGTCGCCCAGTGTTGTCCATGGGGCACGAATCGGGCACGAGGCCGGCCGGTAGCGCCGATCGCTGACGGCGGTATCGAACGGTGCTCGGTGGCGACAGGGCGCGGCCTCGGCCATGATCGTGCAATGAGCATGCCCGCATCCCTGACCGCATCGCTGCACGACCCCGTCTTCTGGGCGCGTTACCTGTTCGCGCACGAGGGCTGGCCCGGATCGGAGCGCCTCGGCGATCTCGCCGACGTTATTGACGAGCAGGACGACCTTGCCGACGAGGACCAGGACGGCGACGACGGGTCGGAACTGGAGCTGACGGTCGTGTTCGATGTCGGTGGCGGCCACCGGCTCGTGCTCGAGCTCAGCCCGGTCCTCGGTTGTCACAGCCTCGGCATCCTCGATCCGGGTGAAGCGGAGGCGGTCGAGCTGGGCTGGGACGACTGTGCGCACTGGCACCCGTACGCGCTGCGCTGGGCCGAGCTCGAACTGGTTTGCCGGGCTCTGGCTGCACGCGATGCGGACCTGCCGCATCCGGGGCCCGCGCTGGCGCTGCTGTGCCGGTTCGCCGCGGTGTTCGAGGACGACGATGTGGACGGTGCCGTGGCCACGGTGGAGGCTGCTTTCGCCTCGCTGCGCCCGGACGGCTGGACCGGGTACTGGCCGAGCGGCGTCGACTGGCTGGACCGGTCCGACTTCCGTGGCCAGAACGTGACGTGGCACCGCGACGAGGCCGGCTACCGGTGGGCGGCACAGGGCCTCGACGAAGAGCGGGACTTCTACAGCACCCGCGTTACCCCACCCGGGACCGACCAGGGCTTCCCGCACGAGCGGCTCCACGCGCTGCTGGCCGCAGCTCAGGCGGCCAGCGTGGCCCGCTGAGCAACTTGCGTCCGCTTGCTCCTGCTGCCCTGCCTGCCTGCCTGCCTGCACGTCCACGTCCCCGCCCGGCCAGACTTGGCTCATGATCACTGATTTTGGGGCGGTCGACTTGTTCTGACCTGGTGATTTGCCCAGCGGAGTGGGGAAATCTGCGCACTAAACGACTTGCGCCGATATACAAGATCAATATCGTTGAAAGCGGTCCAAAAACTCGTCCACCAGGTGCGGCTTGGTGTCATCCATTCGTGTCCGAATCCCCGAGGTGAGGCCACCCGACTGGCCGCCACACGTATAGATCAGCGGAACCGGTGGCCGATCCGGGTAGCGCAGTACGAACGAATATTCGTGGCTGTACCCGCTCAAGAGGCAGACCTCGCCCATCGGCTCGGGAGCGGTATCGGGCCACCAGCCGCTGTGCCGGCGCTGCCACTGCCGCCAGGCCTGGTTGCGGCTGGGTAGTCGATTGAGCAGTGAGGCGAAGTCGGCGGCCTCGCCACGCAGCACCCGCTGACGTGGCGGATCTGCCATCCCGGGACGCGGGGTATGTAGCGCCGTGGGTGTGGTGCACAGCAGCACCTCCGTGGCGCCGGGCGGCACGAGGGGGCCAGGGGTGTCGACGAACTGGCGCCGCTCCTCGATGATCGGGCAGCCATCCGGTCCGAGTGGAATCTCATACGGATTGCCAGCCACGGCCGGCCAGGGCGGCGCGGTGCGGCGGACCCAGGCGATGGCGACCGCGCCGGCGGCCATCGCGGCCACGGTCACAACGACGACCAACCAACGCCCACGCGAGTTCCAGTGGGCCACTGGCCACCTCCAGCTCCGCAATTTTCAGCGAGGCTAACCTGACGATCCAGGAAATCTGGTGCAGCGGCAGCCCACGCTGGACCGACCACCGCCGTGAGGCTCCGCCAAACGGAGGACCTCCTTGTCGCTGCGGGTCTCTGGTACGTGACGGAGGAAGGGCTACCGGGCGAAGTCCTGTAGCCCGGCCGCTATCCATGCGGGTCGCGATGCTGAGGGGGTGGGTAGAAGCGTCGGTGAACCGGAGGGATGAACATAAGGATCAGGACGACGATGGCGGCGCCCACGAGCAGTGGGGGTCCCAGGCCGTCGCAGATGAGGACCCACGCCGGCGCAAAGGTGTGCCGAGGCGCGATGTTGTTCGGGTCGTCAAGATTTCCCGTGACGGAACCCCTGCCGTTGATGAACTGCAGGCCACAGCACAGCGCGAACGGGGCAGTCAGCACACTCGCCGTTACATGTGCCCATTTTCTACCGCGCACGAGCCCCACAGTCGACAGAAGCAGGCCCACCACAGCGAGGCCGGACACTACCAAGGCCAGCTGGTCAAAGAGCGTGAGGGCGAGATCTGCCAGGCCGTTCCGATTGGCAGCCACCTCCGGAGGCACGTAGTACACGGCGCCCCAATGCGTGAGGTCATAGCTGATCGTCGCGGCGTTGAGCACCAGGCCGCACACCAGCAGACTGATCGCGACCAGCGGTGCGAACACGGGCCATCGCGAGGTCGAGGCCACGGCAAGCCTCACCGGCGGCATGCGCTACCGAAGATCACCAATGAACCCTACACAACCCGAGCTGGGCGTC
This sequence comes from Micromonospora yasonensis, assembly GCF_026013475.1. Lineage (GTDB taxonomy): Bacteria > Actinomycetota > Actinomycetes > Mycobacteriales > Micromonosporaceae > Micromonospora > Micromonospora yasonensis. The sequence continues at coordinate 14,030 of NZ_JAPDPH010000077.1, forward strand.
AGCAGTCCGTCGACTGCCGGGGTGAGTGACAAACGGATTGGCTGGGGTCGCCGCAGCCGCACGTCTTCGCCGACCGTGATCGGCCATGAGGCCCACATCACTGTCGATGATCACTAGGTTGCGCGAAAAGGCTCAGGCAGCTAACTGCTTCCCCGTCCTGCTTGGACAGTCCGGCGGCAGAGACCTCTCACCTCGTGCGCTCTACGACGCAGCGCCGCGCCGGTAAACGTACTGTTCGCGGATTTCCGGGTCGCTGGTGTAGCTGGCCAGGGTGAGGGTCGCGCCATCGGCGTACACGTGGAGGAGGCGAACCCCGAAAGATCGCCGGCCGGCGACGACTTTGATGTCCAGCTGGACGTCGTTCTTCTCGACCTTCCAGGTGCCGGTCGACGGCAGCGGTTCGTGGCGGAGGTCGACCCGGGGCGGCAGCAGCTTTTCGCTGCCGACGTACGCGAAGCGCAAGTCCTGCGCGGCGTAGGTGCTGTCGCCGTTCAGCGTGAGGGTCGAGCCGTGCTGGTCCTTCCACTGCCCAGCTAGTGTTCTGTCTCGCAAATAGCTAGCCGTTTTAGTAGACTCTGGACGTGACACGTTCTGCCGCTTCCGAGGAACTCGTGGGTGGCCGGGTCGAGCAGGATGTCCAGGTGCTGCCAGTCGTCCTGCATGCCGACGGCGAGCGCCGGGCGTCCGTCGAAGTCGACCGGCTCGGCGGACTGGGTGACACCCGGGATCAGGGCCAGTACCCGAAGCAGCGTCGCCTTCACCTTGGACGGAAGGACGTTGTTGCGCAGCATCGAGTCGATCACGGCGTACGTGACGGAGTCGCGTTGGGCGTTGTCGTCGATGCCGGGCAATGCCTGGGCTTGCAGCCAGTCGAGTAGTGCCTGCGGTTCGGTGGGCAGCCCGGCCAATGTCGGGTAGTCCCGAGGTGGAATGGAATGCGATGCCTCTGGGGCTTCCATGGAGATTTCGAGCTTGCCGTCAATCATCATGGCGCTCTGCCGGCCGTCAGCGCGCTGCCACGACCGGGTTGTCCCGCTGGCGCCCTGTCCCTTGGACTCGGCGATCTTGCCGCCGTCGCCCTTCAGTTCGACGTAGAACCACTGATCGGGACGCGGCGGCGTGAACGGCTCGGTCTCGGCGTGCACGGCGGCCAACTCGAGGGTCTGGGCGACCGACCCGCCGGCCACGTACGAAGGTTGCCGTGCCGCCTGTCCCACGGGCGGAGCCCCCTGGCCAAGGCCACCGACCGCGATCACAACAGCCACCAGGACGGCGGCTCCGAAAGTGGCCACGCCAGACCAGGCCCAGCCCGGCAGGCGCCAGCGGCGTGGCTTGACCCGCTCGGGCCGGTCAGGCACGGTGCCCCTGCGCTCCGCGATCCGGGCCAGCAGCGTCGCCCGAGCCCGGGCCTGAGTATCCGACGACGGCGGCTCGACCTCGCTCCAACTCTCCCGCAGCGCCGTGATGTCGTTGCTCACTGGGAATCCTCTCCGGTTGCCGTGGGGTCGGCACCACCCAGCGCCGCCCGTAATCTCTTGCGCGCCCGATGGAGCCGAGACCGGACGGTGCCAGCGGGAATCTCCAGCGCACGGGCGACCTCCTCGCAGGTCAGCTCCGACCAGGAGCACCACCTCCCGGTCTGCTTCCGCTATCTCCGCCAGCGCCGCCGCAAGCCGTCCGCGCACCGCCTGCGCGTCCAGCCGTACGGCAACCCGGTCAGCCGGGCCGTCGGCCCTGTCCGGGTCGGCCGTGCTGGCCTGGTCCGTCCGTGCCAACGCCCGGTACTGCCGCGCCTCGGTCCGCTGGTGGCCGGCGATCAGATTCGACGCGATGCCGAACAACCAGGGCCGCGCTGTCATGCGTGGTGTCATACCGCCGCCAGTGGTCGAACGCGACCAGAAAGGTCTCCGCCGCCACGTCGTCGGCCAGGTCGCGACCCAGCCGGCGGCTCGCGTAGCCATGGATCACCGAGTAGTAGCGATCAAAAATGGCGCCAAACAGATCCGGATCCCCGTGCATCCGGCTGATGATCTCGGCGTCGGTCTGCCCAGCGGCGGTGTACACGTCTCGTGACACCGCACCCATGAGTCCTCCTTCTGTCCGCACCCCCGTACGCGGCGAGGCTCATTCCTACTTCGCCGACGGCGGCCGGAGTGTTCGCGAAAAGGCCGGCCGCTGCCACTTTGCGGCCCTGGTGGTACAGATTCGCAAGAGGGCGACGAGCGGTGCGGTTGAGCCGCCATCGTCGTCCGCGTCGGGACGACCGTGAAACGCGCACGGTTTCGTCAGCGACCGCCCGAACCGGGAGTTACATCATCTGCGGGATTGATTCACAGGGCCGGTCTTGAGGTCGGTGACCCGCCGGCGAACCCGGCCAGCAGAGATGCGGAACGCGACGGGCGGCCGCGGCCGGCCGGCCATCGGCGGCCGTCCGCATGGGATGATCAATCGGGCGCGATCTTCGCGCCTGAGTACCTCTGGGAGGACGTGTGCGCGGATCAGCGCGACGATTGGCCGTCTCGATTCTCGCCGTGGTTGCCGGTGCGGTGACGTTCGCCTCGCCCGCACGGGCTGCGACGAACCCGTTCACCGCGGCGCAGGCCTGCAACAACGACTTCGGCGGATCGTGGGCGTATGCCAGCGACGGGCACCGGACGATCTATGCGTCGGACGGCACGAAGGTGGGCGATGTCTACCTGATGTACAACGGCGCCACTGGGTACAACTGCGTCGCGACGCTCAAGGCCGTGGCCGTCGGCTCGACGACCGGGGTGTCCGCCGGGATCCGGGTCTACGGCGGTTCCTGGGCCTACGACTCCGGCAGCTACAAGTACTACGCGGCGATCCAGCGTTCCGCGGTCGATAAGTGCGTGATGTACAGCGGTGAGGTTCTGTACGCTACCAGCTGGCAGAGCGCCGGCCGGTACAGCTGGGGCAACTGCGGCTGAACCATGCGGCTCCCCACCGCCGTGGTCTCGTGACAGTGAGGTCGCCGTGGCAGCGGCATGGGCTCCGATGCCGGAGTCCATGCCGCGCTGGCGTCGAGCCGTTCACCTGCGCTCGATCGCCTCGGAACGGCAGGGGACGCAGCGGCCAGCGGGCTGAACAATATGCCCAGGACACTGGCACCGGGCCGCCGGCCTTTCGCCCGGCGGCGCGCCGCCAGTCGGTCCCGGCTGGCACCGGAGCCCGCCGGCTCGTCGGCAGAAACCGCCGCCACCCCGCTGCGCTCACGGGCACGTCGCCCTTCGATTGGTCTTCAGTACTTCCGGTGACACTCTGGCTGTCACCCCCAGCAGGCGAATGTGTCACCCCCGCCCGTTGTTCTGTCACCCCCGCTGCGGCTGCGGTCCGTCGATCCATGTGCACCAGTCGATAGACGCGGGTGGCGATGCCGGCGACCTTCGACACGACGAGACGGCCCAGTTGCACGAGCTTGGCCAGGCATCGTTGCACTGTGCGCTCGGAACAGCCGACGTACTCGGCGAGGGTGGCCACGGATGGCCAGGCGTTGCCGTCATGGTTGGCGTGGGCGGCGATAGCGATCGCCACCGCTCGCTCGTTCTTCCCAAGATCTTTCGTGGTGAGCAGGGCAGCCTTGACGGCTTGACTCATGGCTTGCGGATCTCCGTCCGTCAGGGTCCGCGGCGCCTGTCGTGGCGCCCCGGGCTGATCTCTGGGTTGAAACCGCCGGGACTTCCCGTGCGGCGATGGGATACGTAGGCGAACGTCCGTTGCTGCGGCGCTCTTCACCGCGGCCGGCAATCAGTCGACGATCGGCGTGAGAGCCTGCTCCTGGCAGCCCGCGGGGCGGGCATGCCGGAGCACCTGAGGATGGCGGTGAAGGCGGATCTTGCGATCGCTCACGGCAGGGATCTATGGCGGAGCTTGTGGGCCCAACACAGGCCTGGCCATCGCTTACGCCTCTTCGTCAGCGGGCCCTGTCGGGCGGTTGGGTGATGGTGCGGGCTGTCGCCGACGGATCAGCCACCGACGGACCTGATCCACGCTCAATCCGTCGCCCGGGTCAAGCCACGTCAGCCGGGACCGCCGGCCGATGCCATCGGCGCCGCGGATCAGATGCTGAGCGATACGACGCACGGGTTCGCGGTGGCTGAGCCCACTGCTGACCGGGCCGCCGCCCTGGTGCAGGAGGGCGCCGCACCGCACTTCACCTCAGGTCACAAAACGCGCGCCAGCGGAGGTCCGCCACCCTGCGGTCGATCCGGCCATCAGCATCAGCGACGCTCGCTGTCCGAACCGAGCCAAGATCGTGATGACTGGGATTTTGGCACATGAGCCGCCGCGTATCGCGGCCAGATGTGCGCGCTGCAGTCAGTCGTCCGTCGGCTGGTTGGTATGTCGTAGAATCACCGAGCTTCACGGGTCGGGGGCCGGTCAAGGTGGGCTCTGCGGGTGGCGTAAGGGCGGTGACAGTCATCCGGTTACGGCGAGGAATCTCTCGACCAGACCTGGGCGGTGCTGTATGCACCCATCTCTACGCCGTGTCGCGTCGATGATCAGAGACACTTTCACCGTGCGAAACGACCTCGACCAGATCGAAGCGGCGTTCGTCGGGACGCCGCTGGCCGGCCTGCCGATCGGGCACGGCCCGTCGGGCACCGTCCTCGTCGCCGACATCGACCCCAATCGCCTGCACGAGGTCTGGCAGGCTGCCGACGCACTGGTGCCGGTCATCGGACGCCGGCCTGTCATGGTCACCGACGACTTCGACGACACGCTGAGGATCCGGCCCGAGCCCGAGCCGGGTCCGTCGGAGTCGGAGCTGCGTGCGTTCGCCGAGGCGGCGGAGTCTTCCGACCCATGGCTGGTCTACCGCCACTACAGCGAGGACGACGACGTCGACGAGGGTGAGGTCGAGTACTACGCGCGTGGCATCGCCGGCGTCGACCTGGACCTGACGGCCCTGGTGTCGGATGTGGCGCTACCGACTGAGCGCCCGGCGCTGGAGAGGACGCTGTACGACCGGCTGCTCGCCGACGCCGACCTGCACGCCCGGGTGCTTGGCAGCGTGCGGTTCGTGACGCGGACCGACTACTGGTACACGCCTAACAGCGTCCTGCTCATGTTGCTGCCCACCAGCGACGTCCGCAGCTCGGGATACTGGGTGGACTTCTTCGGCGCCCCCACCCGGGAGTACCAGCGGAGGCTCGCCGAGGTGTTGACGCAGTGGCATCACCGGTGGGACGCCCGCCTGGTCGCGTCGTGGGGCACCATGCTGCAGTTCCAGGTGGATCGTCGCCCGGCACCGGGTGACGAGGCATGGACCGCGGCCGGCCAGCTCAAGGCGCTCGCCCCGAACCTCGACCTAAGCCGATGGGAGGTCGCCGTTGCCTTGCCCGCCGGTAACGCGTGGTTCGTGCACAACCGACCCTGACAACTCGGACGCAGGGCCTCCGCGAAGGTCTGTCGCGTGGCTCGCGCTCGGTCGACGGCAGATCCCGATAGCTGATCTATGGGCGGCGTCGATCAGCGTCGGCGGTCGCGGCCCGGAGGACGGCCGACCCGCTTCCGTTGTCGTAGTCGACCACACCCGGTACTGTCGCCTGCCGTGAACACCGGACCGGCGCAACGCCACACACGGACTGGCGACCCGGTGGACAGCTGATCGGCCGGCGGGTGCCTGGCGGGCACCCCGCCGATTCGGCACGCGGGCCTCCGAGCAATCAACGCTCACCAGGTCCCGTCATAGTCGTGTCGAACAACAGCGAGGTCAGCCGAATGGCAGCCAGGTTCAACCACACCATCATCGCCGCCAAGGATCGCAACGAATCAGCCCGGTTCTACCGCGAGTTGCTTGAAGTTCCAGAAGCGCCGTCCTGGGGCGTGTTCACCAACATCCAGCTCAGCGACGGTGTACTACTCCAGTTCGCCGAACCGCCGGTGAAGATTCAGATGCAGCACTACGCGTTCCTGATCGACGACAACCTTTTCGATCGGGCATATGCGCGATTGCGCGAGCACGGCATAGAGCACTGGGCCGATCCGCAGATGCGTCGCCCTGGCGAGATCAACAACGAGCACGGCGGCCGCGGAGTCTACTTCAAAGACCCCGCAGGCCACGCGATCGAACTGATTACCCGCCCGTACCTGTAGCAGATGCCTCTGGTCGGGCGCCCGTCACTCGGTGCCCGACCAGAGTGCCTACAGCCGTACCGGCGGTCGCGCGCAGCCGCCACCACCTCCTTGCCTTTCGGGCCGCGCAGCCCGGTGCCGCGACACGGGTGCAGTCATCCGTTTCTCGGCAGTTTCGGATGCCCGTTACCCTCGCCGAGCTGCCAACGCACGACCTGCGGCAGATGAGGATGTCGTCCGGACCGCGTCCTGCTGCCCTTTGATCCGTGTATGCCGGTCGACGCGAGACGGCTGATAATTGTTCGGTCATGAGGGCCAACTGAGCGTGGTTCGGCGCAGACTTCCAGAAAGAACGCGGGTCCAGGAAACGGTCATCGGATTTCCCGCGGGTGCCGGCCGAGCGGGTAGGACGGGGCAGGACATGGACCAAGGCACCCGCGACGAGATGCTCGGCCGCCTGGCTGAGGCAGTCGGGTCCGTCACAGTCACACACCCGACGCGGGTTGCCATCGACGGACCGCCCGCCGCAGGCAAGACCACGCTCGCCGACGAGCTGGCCGTCGTCTTGCGCACACAGGGCCGCGACGTCATCCGCGCGACAATCGACGATTTCCTCTTCCCCCGGGCACAGCGCTACCCGCGCGGCGAGTACTCGGCCGAAGGCTGCTACTTCGACACCCACGACTACGACGCCCTGAACCGGGTTCTGCTCGATCCGCTCGGCCCGAGCGGAGATCGACGCTTCCAACACGCGGTCTACGACCGCACCACGGATACCGCGCTGTCCCCACCGGTCACGACCGCCCCCGCCGACGCCGTGCTGGTCTTCGACGGCGTCTTCCTCATGCGCCCGGAACTGATTGACCGGTGGGACCTGCGCATCTTCGTGTCGACCGCGCTCGACAAGACCGTGGATCGTGCCGTGATCCGAGAGCGCCGGGTGTCATCTCGGGCCGAAGTCGAACGGCGCTGGCGCGAGCGTTACATCCCCTCCCAACAGCTCTACTTCGCTACGGTCCGCCCGACCGATCACGTCGACATCATCGTGCACAACGACGAGCCCCAGCAGCCGGTCTGGGCGACCCAAACACACTGACCGCACTCAATTCGGCACGTCCGGACGTATGCACCCGGGGCGTTCACCTTCGTCGCCGGTATCGGGCCGGGCCTGACCTTCGTTCGCGCGCCATGAGCGACCGCGCGGTGACCGCCGCATGATGCAGTCCGGGGCAAGGCCACCTTGCCTCGCGCCCCGGCTCAGGCCAACGGCGGGAGGAGTTGCCGGAGTAGCCGTTCAGAAGGATCGGATCCAGGTGCCGGACCGGAACGCGATCGTGAACGGTGATTTTGCTGGTGCGGCCGCAGGAAACGCAGGCGACCAGGGACCAGATGTCGAGGAGTTTGCCGTTGGCAATGACGCGGAACTTCCCGTCGCCGATGCTGGCGAGGCCGGAATAGCAGTGGGCGCAGGCAAATGCGAGCAGGGGAAGCTGCGTGTGCCCAACCGTCCAGGGCAGCACGATATGAGGACGCGTAGACATGATCTCTCCAAAGACCTGACGGAAGGCATGGGAAACGAACCGACGGCGACGTCGGCGACCAATGCGCGGGCAAGGTGTCAGGTCTAAGAAGCAGGCGGCGTCACGCGGGGTGAAGTCCTCTCGTGAGTGCGTCGGAGAAGAAGATCCAGTTAAAAGGTAGGGCGGAACGGGCTGGCGAGGCCACCCATTTTGTCCTGGTGCCGAGCACTGAGGGGTGGGGTCGGCGAGCTGGGCGTCGCCCCCGCGCCGATCGCCCCCGCGGCCCCTTTTCTGCCGTCTTCGGGCCACCCGTTACCCGTGGGACTTGTTCCTCCCGCTGGCCTTCGTCCTGTCCTTCGGCAGCCTCGCGGGGACGACCGCCGCCTACCTGTCCGCGGAGGATTGGTGAACAGAGAGGATAGGAGGAGCAGCCGCCTCGAAAGCCCCATCCCGACCATCCGTCGTCGTCACGGCGGCGCTCGCATCGCGGCTACCTATTGACTGGTGGTACGACCGCAGCCCGGCCAGGCTTGGTCGAGGTGACCGGTGGGGTCGCTCTCATCGCGGCTGCCCACCGCAGGCTGGTGTGGCTCTCATCTGGCGTGCGCCGAATGCGGGACTCCGCTCCTAGGAATCATCGGCTACCGGCACGGGGAGGTCGTACCCGACGTCGGCCAGCCGAGGACGTCGAGCTGGACACGGTGGGTGGGCCCGACTTGGTCTGCCGGCCCGTCGATCGTCAGTGATGAGGGCACCGGTCAGCATGACTAGGTGCACGATCAGGCCGTCCGCGATTCTCGAGTGGGTGTTCACTGCGCTGTCGGCAGGGTCGGGTGGTCGGTGGGGTAGATGCCGATCGCGAACCCGTACGTGGTTTCGCCGGACCGCGGCATCCGGTCGAACGCATCAACCAGTTGAGCCATCTGGTCCCAGAACTGAGAGGCCTGATCCTGCGAGATGCGCGCATGCCGGATGAAGCCCCAGAGCTTTCCCTGCTCGAACGCCTTCGCGGACTCGCGTGCAGCCACCTCGAAGTCGTTGAAGTCACCCGGCATCTCCTCCCCGGCGGGTGACGCCTCCGCTGCCACGTGGAACATGCGCGCGGTGCGCCCGTAGAAGCGCTCCTCGATCGCCCGCACCTTCCGCGTGCGCACCACCTGGAGCAGGCCGTTCCGAGTAAGCACGTCCACGTGGTGCGCGACCGTGCTCTTGGGGCGCTCGACCGCGGCCGCTAACTCGGTCACGGTCGCGGCCCGCTCGTGGAGGAGCTGCAGGATCACCGTCCGGAGCGGGTGGCCGATGGCCTTCAACTGGTCCGGTCTGGTCAGCGCCATCCGATCGGCTAGCTCGTAGTCCGGTGGGTTGTCGGCCATGGCAGAACAGACTAGCATCGCGGAACGTTCCAGAAATCCCGATCGTTCGCGAGGAGTTCAACGCCGTGACCGACGTGCTGCTCTACCACCACATCCAAGGCCTGACCGACGGGGTCCGGAGCTTCGCCGACAGCCTGCGACAGGCCGGGCACACCGTGCACACGCCGGACCTGTTCGACGGCCGCACGTTCGGCAGCATCGAGGAGGGGTTCGGATTCGCTCGAGAGTTGGGGCTCGACGCGATCCGGGAGCGCGGCGCCGCCGCGGCCGACGAACTCGGCCCCGGGCTCGTCTACGCCGGATTCTCCTTCGGCGTGACGATCGCCCAGCGGCTCGCGCAGACCCGGCCCGGAGCCCGCGGGGCACTCCTCATGGACTCCTGCCTCCCGGTCGCGGAATTCGGAGAGACGTGGCCCGAGGGCGTGCCGGTGCAGATCCACGGCAAGGAGGGCGACGAGTTCTTCGACGAGGACCTGCCGGCCGCACGCGAGCTCGCCGGCTCCGTGGCGGCCGCCGAGCTGTTCGTCTATCCCGGCGACCAGCACCTCTTCGCCGACTCCTCGCTCGACGCATACGACCCGGAGGCGTCCGCGCTACTCATGGAGCGGGTGCGGACGTTCCTCGCCTCCGTCTGACCATCGCGGCCCAACTGACGTGGAGTGAGGTCCTGTCAAGGGCAGGGTGAGGCGTCCGTCCCGAGGGATCGGGGCATGCGCCTCGTGCTTCGTCGTCTGCGCCTGATGAGCGTGCCGTTCGCGACGCGCGAAGAGAGTTGGGAACACCTGCGATTCGCGCTGCGTGACCTCGACGCGATCGAATCGCTCGCCCATTGTCTGCGGTATGCCACCGGGCGGCGGACAGCAGGCCACACAAATTAGCCGACTCTGACAATCCGGATGACCGCTCATCGGCACGTCCGGAGGCGAGTCAGCCCGGAGAACTGTCACCGAACGTAACGAGGTCTTCGCGGCAGAAGCGTAGGTTCGGTCAGCGACCTCAACGGCGCGCCGTGAGGGGCACGAGGACGAGGACGGCAATGCCAAGTGCGGTGGCGCCGACAGCCCACCACCAGAAGAATCCCGAAAAGACCGAGGCGATCAGGAGCCCCACGCCGAGGCCGGCCAGCAGGCCGAGTCCGAACAAGGCCCGTGGAGGCAGGGCGAGGTACGGCAGGCGCCATACCACGAGCACTTCCAGCCAGGTGCCGCCGAACGCCAGCAGTGCCGCGCCGACCCCGTCTACGGCGGATAGTCCGTGACCTTCGCTGATCGGCACGAGGACTGGGCCCTCGTCACCGGCGGGGACGAAGAGGATGAGCACGCCGGCGACAATGAGCAGAGCGGTGATTGCTACCTGGGCGCGTGGCGCACCCCCGATATCGTGAGACATCGCTTCAGTCTTGGTCATCCGGCATTTTCTCGGCAGGAGCCGAATCGCCGAACATCGAAAAGGTCGACGGCAATCGTCCGTGAGGCTCAAACGGTCGTGACCGAAGACCTCAGCGTGCGGAACATGCTCCGCAATCGCCGCCTGGCCCGCGTCATCTCCGACGCGGCCTGGTCCCAGTTCCGCAGCGTGTTGGAGTACAAAGCCCAGTGGTACGGGCGTGAGGTGATCCCCGTCGACCGCTGGTACCCGTCGTCCAAGACCTGCTCGACGTGCCGGCGGATCACCACCACCCCTCGCCCTCAACGTCCGCATCTGGACCTGCCCGGGTTGCGGGGTCGAGCATGACCGGGACATCAACGCTGCTAAGAACATTCTCGCCGCCGGGCTGGCGGAGAGGTAAAACGCCTGCGGAGCTGATGTAAGACCCCAAGGGAAACCTCCCGGCAAGGCAGTCGGCGATGAAACAGGGAACCTCACGGGCGACCGTGGGAATCCCGGCCCCTTCCGGGCCGGGAGGATGTCACCGCGTGCGACAGGAAGAACTCCTTCAGCGCAGCAGCGATGGTGTCCGGCGCCACCTCGTGCGTTTGGCCCTCCAAGGTCTGGTACTTCGCGGTTGGGATCGCGTCAGCGAGCGCCCTGGCCGGGCGGCGCAAAAAGTCCGGGCTCGCACCACCTTCGGCGACGAGCGCGGGCACGGCGACGAGCGCGGCCCGCTCGCGTGGCACGGTGCCGTCACCGAGTACCGCGAAGTCATAAGCGATCGTGTGCGCGACGCCCTCGAACACCGACCACATGGGCGACTGCCGCATCCCGGCGATCGTTTCGGTGGGCATGCCAACGCCCGACATGAAGAACTCGACCGCATCACCACAGCGACCGGCCGCGAGCAGTTCGTTGAGCTTCCTGTTGCTCTCCTTCACACCCTCGGTGTCTCCGCCCTCGGCGGTGTAGGGCGGCTCATACAGTGCCAGCTTCTTGATCGTCAGGCCGCTCGCCGCCGCTTCCATGGCGAGGGCCGCACCGGAAGAGATGCCGTACACATAGGCCGAACCACCGGCCGCCTCAATCAGCGCCTCGAGATCCTCGACTTCGCGGGCGACCGCATACGGCGGGCTGTCGCCGCTCTCACCCCGCCCCCGGCGGTCATATGTATACACCGTGAAGTCCGACGCCAGGACTTGCGCAAGCGGCGGCATCGGCCCAAACGCCCGGTAACACATCGCCCCGTCCAACAGGATGAGGGCCGGCCCCTCACCCGCCCGGTCAAACGCGATGGTCGTCCCATCGCGAGACGTCACCTTGGCCATGCCTTCTCCTTCCGGCCTTGTCACGGGTTAGTACTCCAACGTCACTTGGCTCCGGCGTTGGGCGTGGCGTGGGCATGAGGACGGCGACCGCGTTGATCATCGATGGTTTGTGAGGACAACCGAAGATCGTGCAGTGGCCGTGTGCCTCAGCCTAGACCCCGCCGGGTGGCGGGTCATCCTGGACGAGGCGGCGACGCGTGTCGCTGGCCGGTTCGTTCGGGCGGAGCCGCGTCGGACCGCTGGGCAGTTCGTGGAAGGGCTGCTGTCGGGCGTGGAACGCAAGACCTGCTGGTCCCTCGCGGAACGGGCTGGTCACGCTGATCCGCAGGCGATGCAGCGGCTGCTACGTACGGCGGTGTGGGACGCCGACGCCGTCCGCGATGACCTGCGTGATTGGCTGATCGAGCAGCTCGGCCATCCCGACGCCGTGCTGGTCATTGACGAGACCGGTTTCCTCAAGAAGGGCGTGTGCTCGGTCGGGGTTCAGCGGCAGTACACGGGCGCCGCCGGTCGTGTGGAGAACAGCCAGGTCGGAGTGTTCCTGGCCTACGTGTCACCCGCGGGCCGGGCGATGATCGACCGTCGGCTCTACCTACCCGAGACGTCCTGGTGCGACCGCCCCGACCGTCTCGCCGCCGCTGGCGTCCCCGATCAGGTCGGGTTCGCCACGAAACCGGCCCTGGCCCGGCAGATGATCGCCGCCGCGTTGAACGCAGGTGTCCCAGTCGGTTGGGTGACGGGTGACGAGGTTTACGGCGCCGACCCCGGCCTACGCGACGACCTGGAACACCGCGGGATCGGCTACGTCCTGGCGGTCGGCTGCGACCGACGCGTGGCGGTCAACGACGGCCGCACCCTCGTACGCGTCGACGACCTCGCCGACCGGATCCCCACCCGCGAGTGGCAGCTGCACAGTTGCGGGCCGGGCGCGAAAGGCCCCCGCGACTACCTGTGGGCCTGGATCACCACCGCCACCCGGCCGAATGAGCATCGGTGGCTGCTCATCCGCCGCAACCGGACCACCGGCGCGCTGGCCTTCTACCTGTGCTGGTCACCTCGCCCGGTGCCGCTGCACACCCTCGTGCGAGTGGCCGGCTCCCGCTGGAGCATCGAGGAGCTGTTCCAGACCGGCAAGGGCCAGGTCGGCCTGGACCACTACCAGGTCCGCGGCTGGACCGGCTGGCACCGGTTCATCACCCTGGCCATGCTCGCCCTGGCCGTGCTGACCATCCTCGCCGCTCAACAGCCCGACGCCGACCCAGAGACCATCGCGTTGACCGTCGCCGAGATCCGCCGACTCCTCAACGCCTTCGTCCTCACCCAACCACTCCCACCAGCGCACACCCTGCACTGGTCAACCTGGCGACGAACATCCCAAGCCCGAGCCCGTCGGTCCCACTGCCAGCGCAGACTCAGCCACCAAGCCGGCCGAAAGATCAAGTGACGTTGGAGTACTAGGCTCCTCCTCCCGGGCCCGGGTACTTGAGAGTTACCTCGGCGGCCCAGCCCATACCCCCTGGCGGTTGCTTCCACTCGGCAGCACGCCTCTTCGCGACAGGCAGGTTGGCCCACCGCTTACGCGCCGCCTGCCGGCTGGCGCCCACCGCCGCACCAAGCTCGGGGTAGCCGGCACCGTACTGCACCGCTTCCTCGGCGCTTGCCGAAACGAGGTCGGCGAGCAGGCTCCGCATCTGCTCGCCAACTGTCATGCGCGCGAGATGAGTCCGCATCCGCTCCGGGTGGCTCGGCTCGGGGTCCGCCCTACGCCTGGCATCCAGTTCGGGCTCCTCAAGCCGCTGTGCCCAACCGATGGCGATCGTCCTCAACTGCCACCGCATTTCCTGCCGCTCATCAGGTGTCAGATCCCGCATGACGCCCTCCTCGATGGCCTCACACTTCAGAGTCCGCCCGACAACCAAGGTTGTCAACCCCTGTGCCGTATCACTGCCCCCCGCGGCAGTCAGTGCAGACAGGTCCTTGCCGGGTAAATCAATGAACTCGCCCCGGATCGCCGTCTTGATGATCTCGGGTCTGCCGCCCGTGAGTGACGAACAAAACCACCGCCGACGGCGCAGGTGACGAAATCTGCTTCACCACGCAACTCCCGACTACTCACAGGCGCCGTTTCGCGGCGGCCCATGCTCGGGTACCAGCAGGCATATGAGTACCAGCCAACCTGTCGCGCCCAATCAGCGGCCGGCACCCCACATGCCCAGCGATGTCACGCCCCAGCTGTCGTTCTTCGACAAATTCGCCACCCATGCTGCGCACTTCGTCTCACGGGCCTGGTTCTTCGCCGCCTGCCTGCTGCTGGTGATGATCTGGGCGCCGTCGGTCCTGGTGATCCAGAACATCGACACCTGGCAGCTCATCATCAACACCGCGACCACCATCGTCACCTTCCTGCTGGTGGCACTCCTGCAGAACACCCAGACCCGCAACGACCAGTCGACCCAGGACAAGCTCAACGCCCTGGCCGAGGCGGTCGCGGTACTGATGACCCATACCGCCGACATCCACGATCGCCGGGGACTTCACGACGCGGTAACCGAGCTACGCGACGCGGTCGGGCTGGAGGATCGCGAGAGCTCCTGAACCCGTCGGCCGAACGGCTACATGCGCGTCCCGCCGGTCTTGTGCCCGAACAGCCATGACCACGTGGGATTCATGATCTTGGCATCCGCTCATGCCGCGGAGCGGGCGCTACGCAGCATCACAGTCGTCTGCGCGACCGGCGCCCGGACG
>NZ_JAPDPH010000078.1 GCF_026013475.1 Micromonospora yasonensis
ACGCGTCGAGGGTGCGGGGCTCCGCCTCCGGGGCCGGTCCGGTGGCGCCGAGCCCGTCGAGCAGTTCGGCGACCCTGTCGGGCGCGGCCCAGGGCACCTCGGCGTGGCGCAGCAGTTGACCGAGCACGCCACCGGGCGACTCCCGCTCGGCCCAGCAGCCCACCGCGGCGAGCGCCACGAAGCCGTCCGCCTCGGCCCGTCCGCGTACGGCGTCGAGCAGCTCCGACTTGCCGCAGCCGATACCGCCGCTGATCAAGACCGCTCCGCCGGTGCCGGCGGCGGAGGCGGTCAGGACCTCCGCCAGCGCGGCCAGCTCCGGTCCACGTTCGACCAGGTGCATCTGTTCCTCCTCCTAAGCCGACCGGCCGGTCGACACCAGGTCCGGCACTGTCGCCGGGGCGGTGATCTCCACCGGCCGGCGGTAGATCCAGGCGAGCATCGGGCCGGTCATCGCCGTGGTGACCAGCGCCATGACGACCATCAGCGAGTAGAGGGAGTCGTCGAGCAGGCCGATTCGCAGCCCGACGCCCAGGATGATCAGCTCGGTGAGGCCGCGGGTGTTCATCAGCGTGCCGAGCGCCAGCGACGCGCGGGCCGGAACGCCCTGCACCCGCGCCGCGAGGTAGGTGCCGCCCAGCTTGCCAACGACGGCGACCAGCAGGATCGCGCCGAAGTCCAGCAGCCCGCCCAGGCCCACGCCGCCGAGGTCCACCTTGAGTCCGGCGACCACGAAGTAGACCGGAAGCAGGACGGCGGTGAGCTGGCCGGTCTGCCGCTGGATGGCCTCGCTGCGGCCCTGCGCGCCGCTGGTCGGCATCACCAGGCCGAACAGGAACGCGCCGAAGATGAAGTGCATGCCCATCGCCTCGGTGGCGGCGGCCGAGAGCAGCGCGCCGCTGAGCACCGCGGCCAGCCGGGGCATGCTGATCGTGTTGTCCGCGCCGCCGTCGGCCACCAGCCGGCGCAGCAGCGGGCGGGCGACCAGGAACATCACCGCGACGTACGGCAGGAGCAGCAGGACCCGCCAGTGCCCGTCCTCGCCACCGACGGAGGCCTGCACGCCGGCCAGGGCGACCCAGGCCACCACGTCCACCACTGCAGCGGTGGCCAGGGCGAAGGCGCCGACGCTGGTTCGCGACAGCCGCCGGTCGGCGATGATCCGGGCGAGCACCGGGAACGCGGTCACCGAGACCGACAGGCCGATGAAGACCACGAAGGCGAGCGCGTCGCCGTTGCCGGTGCCGTGGCCCCGCAGCAGGTACCAGCCGAGCCCGAGGCCGAGCACGAACGGCAGCAGAGTGGAGCCGGCCGCCACGACGGCGGTGTTGCGGCCCATGCCGCGCAGCACCCCGCGCTCCAGTTCGAGGCCGACCACGAACATGAACAGCGCCACCCCGACGTCCGCCATACCGGAGAGCAGCGGTCGGACGGCGACCGGAAACAGGTTCGTGGCGAGCCAGCCGTCGAACAGGGTCGGTCCGAGCAGGATGCCGGCGAAGATCTCACCGACCACCGGCGGTTGTCCCAGCCGGACGGCGAGCACGCCGAACCCGCGGGCGAGCAGCAGGATCAGTGCCAGGTCGACGAACAACATCTGGATGGTCTGGCTGGTCATCAGGCCCCATTCGACTTCGGTGGGGGCCACGCGGCAGCCGCCGGAGCGGCTGCCGCGTGGGTGGATCAGGCTCCGACCGCGGCCGTCTCGGCGTGCTCGGCGATGAGGTCGTCGACGTTGATGTTGAACAGCGGGTGACGGCCGCTGAGGCCGGAGACCAGGGTGACGAAGTCCTCCCGCGGGTCGCGCTCGCGATTCGGGTCGACGATCGTCTGGGCCTGCTCCCAGTAGAACTCCTTGTACCTCGTGCGGTCGTAGAACTTCCCGACGAAGGTGCGGATCTCGTCGAAGAAGGCCCGGTACGCGGTCGCGTACTTCTCCAGCGCGGCCTCCTCGATCTCCGGGTGCTCCAGCACCTTGTCGACGATCTTCGACAGGGCGCTGCCGGCCAGGGTGGCCAGCGCGACGCCGGTGGAGAACAGCGGGTCGACGAACGCCGCGGCGTCGCCGACCAGCGCCCAGCCCGGGCCGTAGAACCGGTCGCAGGTGTACGACCAGTCGCGGGCGGAGCGGAAGCCGCTGGACTGGCGGGCGTTCTTCAGCAGGTCCTTGAGCTGGGTGGAGCGGGCGAGCTGGGCCCGGAACAGATCCTCCAGCGACTCGTCCGAGGCGGCGGCCGCCGCCGAGGCCGTCACGTAGCCGACGCTCATGGTGCCCTTGTCGATCGGGATGCCCCAGAACCAGCCACCCTCGAGACCCTCGATGAGGATGTTGGTGTACTCGTCGCCGGGGAGCCGGTCGGCATTGTCGAAGTACGTCCAGACCGCGACGTTGCGCATGTCCTCGTGCCAGTTGACGTTGCTCAGCTTGCGGCCCAGCACGCGAGCCTGGCCGGAGGCGTCGATCACCAGTGAGCCGCGGGCCTCCTGGACCTCCTCGGAACCCCGGATCGTGTAGCGGACGCCGACGATCCGGCCGTCCTCCTCGATGGCCTCCTTGACCGTGGCCTCCTCGATCACGTGGGTGCCCAGCTCCCGCGACCGGTCGAGGATCATCGAGTCGAGGTCGGCCCGGCGGACGTGGTACGAGTAGCTGTACGGGCCACCCTCGATGAACGAGAAGCCCCACGGGATCTTCTGGGCACCCCAGACCAGGGTGCCGCCGTGCTTCTTCTCGAAGCCGCGCTGCTCCATCCGATCGAGGAGCTTCAGCTCCTCCATCGGCCGCATGAAGCCCGGGATGAGGGACTCCCCGATGTGGTATCGGGGGAAGCGCTCGCGGTCCAGCACGAGGACCCGCCGGCCGCGCTCGCTCAGCAGGGCTGACAGCGTGGCGCCAGCGGGGCCGCCACCGATGACGACGACATCGAAGTCGTCTGGGATGCCGTAGAGATTGGACGACATTCGCAACTCTCCCTTGATCGGGCCACGAAAGGGGTGGCGACCCGGGCGGACCGATGTCTGGCGACCCGCCCCGCGCGGTCCGACAGGCGGTTCCCGGGTGCGCCAGGCCAGTCTGCGCAGGCCGTTCTGCAGACCCTCTGGATGCGGTCTTAAGGGGTTCCCCAGACGCTGCGGGGCCGCCGGCTGGGGTGTCGCCCGACGGTGCCCGATCCAGGTGCCGCAGCGTCGTCCGGCCAGCTCAGCACCCATCCCGACGCCGGTGGAAGCACAGTCCACTGTGGGCGGACAGCGGTGTGGAGACGCCCGGAGCGGAGTCCCGTCAACGGGATCGGTGACACCCCCTGCACGATGCAGCATGCACCCTGCACCGGACCCGTAGTGGAGAGGCGCCACGCACGACGCGATCGAGACAGCAATGCCGGGGAAGTTGCTGCCTCATCGCCGAAGGAGGCATCGGTTTCGTGGAAAGTACGCGCAGCCGCGTGCCTCGCCCGCCCCCGCACAGAGCGGGCCGGGGCGGGGGGGAAGGTGGATCGGCGGGCGGGCTCAGGCGGGGCGGTCGGCGCCGGCCGGGGCCGGCTGCCGGGACGCCGGCGAGCGCTCCTCGGCCGGCGGCGCGAACCGGCCGGTGGCGGCGATCCCGGCCGCGAGCAGGGCAACGCCCACCCCGACCAGCACCGCCGCGTGCAGGCCGTCCACATAGGCCAGTCGGGCCGCCGCGCGCAGCTCGGCCCCGCCCGGGCCGGCCTCCTGCGCCCGGCGCAGGGCGGCGCCCAGGTGCGCCCCGACCGCCGACGAGTCGTCCCGGTACGCCAGGGTCAGGGCCGTGCCGGCGAGCAGCACCCCGACCGCCCCGGCGACCTGGCGTACGGCGGTGGTGAACCGGACCACGCCGAGCAGATCGTCCGGGGCCGCCGCGGTGGCCGCCCGCATCGCACTGGTCAGCATCGCGCCCAGGCCCGCTCCGACGGCGACCAGTCCCGTGGTGACCCGGGCTGCGGCGGTGGCGGTGCCCGCCGTGGCGAAGAGCGCCAGGCCGGCCGCGACCAGCAGCGCCCCGACCACCGCGGGTGCCCGGGGGCCGACCTGGGCACCGAGCCGCTCGCCGAGGCCGGCGCCCACCAGCAGCGCCCCGACCAGCGGCAGCAGCCGCAGCCCGGCGGCCAGCCCGCGGGCGGAGCCGACCCCGTCGAGGTACGGCGTCAGCACGAACAGGAACCCGGTCATGAGCACGTACACCAGCGCCAGCACCAGGGCCGGGCGGCTCAGCCGGGACCCGCCGCCGACGGCCCGGCGGCCCACGGCGACCCGCGACTCGGGGAAGAGCACCGCCACGAGCAGCGCGGCCACCACCACGAGCGGCAGGTCGACCAGGAACACCGAGCCCCACCAGTAGCGTTCCAGCAGCGCGCCGGCGACCAGCGGGCCGAGGCAGAGGCCGAGGCTCACCGCGGCGGACGCCACCGCGAAGGCCCGTGCCCGCTCCTGCGGCGGGAAGAGCACCGGCAGCATCGCCATCGCGGTCGGCATGACGACGGCCGCGCCGACGCCCATGGCCACCCGAGCAACCAGCAGCGCGGCAACGCTGTCGGCCAGCGCCGCGCCGGCCGCGCCGAGCCCGAGGACCAGCAGGCCGGCCAGGAGTACGCGCCGCCGGCCGAGCCGGTCGGCGAGCGCGCCGAGCGGCACCATCAGCAGGCCGAAGGCGAGCAGGTAGCCGACGAAGACGCCCTGGAGCTGGCCGGCCGAGGCCGGGAGGGCGATCATCAGCTCCGGCAGCGCCAGGAAGACGGTCGTCGTGTCGAGCCCGATCAGCAGCAGGCAGGCCACCACCGCGGCCAGGGCCCACCAGCGCCGCGGCCGGGGCGGGTTCGACGGTGGCACGGCGGCTCCTTCGCTCGATGGTGGACGGTCGGCACCGCCACGGCGGACGGGCGGGCCGACGACCGGCCCGCCCTAGAGGCTCAGCGGGCGCTGGCGGCGGACTGGGCGACCACCTCGGCCCGCGCCGGCGAGCGGCGGGCAGCCACCAGCGAGCGCAGCACCGTGGCCGGCCGCAGCAGCGCCGACGGCGGGCAGAGCCAGTGCTGCATCTCCAGCAGCACCTTGTGCACCTCCGGCGAGACGTGGCTGGCGAGCATCGCCTCGCGGGCGTACCGGTTGATCAGGTCGGTGCCGAACGGCTTGGGGCCGGTGGTCTCGGGGTAGGCGAAGTCGCCACCCGTGGCCATCCGCCACGGCGTCTCCAACACCTTCCCCGCGGCGCGGTAGTAGTGCCGGGCCATCTCGGCGGAGGCGGTGCCGAACTTGTCGAGGCTACGGCCGAGCGCGTGCGCCTCCAGGGTGGCGGCGGTCATGCCCTGCCCGTACAGCGGGTTGAAGCTGCAGATGGTGTCGCCGAGGGCGACGTAGCCGGCCGGCAGCCGGTCGAGCCGCTCGAAGAAGCGGCGGCGGGCGGCCGGGAACTGCCGGGTCTCCAGGTCGCTGAGCGGCTCGGCCTTCTTGATCAGGTGGGCGATGGCCGGCGAGGGCAGTCCCTCGGCGAAGTCGAGGAAGCCCGCCGGGTCGGCCGGCGCGTGCTCCTTGTGCCAGCCGCCGATGGTGACCACCCACCGGTCGCCCTCGACGGCGAAGGCGGCGGCGGCCTTCTTGTGATGCGGCGGCACCGCGGCCATCAGGGCGAGCAGCGTGCCGTCGGGCAGGTCCCCGGGCTGGCGGGAGTAGAGCCGGCTGGTGTAGCCGACGTCGATCCGGACCACCGAGTTCTCCGGCGCCGGGCAGTCGAGCTTCTCCAGCCAGCGGTCGGACCGGCCGCCGCTGCGACCGGTGGCGTCCACCACGAGATCCGCCGCGAGGGTACGGCCGTCGTCCAGCTCCACCCCAGTGACCCGGCCGCTGACGCCGGTGAGGCCGGAGACGGCGAGCCGGTCGTGGATGGTCACGTTGGGCAGCCGCATGACCCGCCGGCGCACGGTCAGCTCCAGGAACGCCCGGGTCTGGCTGATCCCCAGCATGCCGCTGCGGAACCGTACCCGCAGCGCGCCCATCTGGTGGAACAGCAGGTCGGCGCCGGGGTCGAAGGGCACGGCGCCACCGGCGATCAGCTCCTCGGTCAGGCCCGGGTACAGCTCCTCCAGGGCGAGCCGGCCGCTGATCAGCAGGGCGTGCGCGTGCATGCCGTGCGGCACCCCGCGACGGTCCCGGGCCGCTTCGGTCGGCAGGCTGTCCCGGTCGATGACGGTGACCCGATCGAACCGGCGGGCGAGGGCGGTGGCCGCGGCCATTCCGCCGATGGAGCCACCTACGACGATGGCATGGCTACCGATCATGCTCACGGACTCTCCTCAGGGCTGGCTGTCGGGAAGCGAGACCATCGGGTGGCGCGCAGCTCGGCGACGCCGCCGGTGTGCTGAGTCTGCCGTCGCTGGTCTGGAGGTTCTCTGGTCGATGTCTGCACGGGTTCAGGCAGCGCTCTCCTCGTACTGGCGGAGAGCCTCCGCGCGACGCTGGAGGCCGAGCATCCGGCCCAGCGCCGCCATCCGGCTGGCCCGGGTCTCGGTCTCGCCGCACTCGGTGGCGAAGACCCGGACCAGTGCCGGGAACCGGTGGAGGCAGCCGCTCACCTCCTCGATGAGGTGGTGGTCGACGAGGATCTGGAGCTGGTGGTGCGCCTCGGCCCCGGTCAGCCCGGCGAGCGCGGCCGCCATCTGGGTGGTGATCGCGGTGCTCGGGCAGCAGCCCAGCAGCCGGAACATCCGGGCGGCCTCGGGTGGCAGGCCGTGGTACGAGACGGCCAACGCGGCCCGGACGTCCGTGCTCGAGTCGCCGCGCACCGCGAGGTGGTCGAGCCGGGTGTGCGGCAGCCGGTACCGGCGGACCAGGTCGGCGGGGGTGAGGGCGGGCTCGGCGGCGAGCGCCACCGCCGCGATCCGCAACGCCAGGGGCAGCCGTCCACACAGCTCCGCCAGCTCGGCGACCTCGCCCTCCCGGCCGGTCAGCCGGCCGGCGCCGGCCAGCTTGGCGAGCAGCTCGGTGGCCTCCCCGGTGGAGACCGGTCCCAGCGTGAGCCGGTACGCCCCGTCGCGGGCCGCCAGTCCGCGTTGCCGCCGTCGGCTGGTGACCAGGACGCAGGCCGGGCCGCCGGGGATGAGCGGGCGGATCTGCTCGGCGTCGGCCGCGTCGTCGAGCACCACCAGCATCCGCCGCCCGTGCAGCACGCTGCGGTACAGCGCACTGGCCGCGGGCAGCTCATCGGGGATGCGCCGGCGGTCGATGCCGAGGCCGGCCAGCGCGAAGGTGAGGGCGTCCAGCGGGGACAGCGGTGGCCCGCCGTCCGGGGCGGAGCCGCGCAGGTCGACGAAGAGCTGCCCGTCCGGGAAGCCGGCGGCGATCTCGTGCGCCAGTTCGAGGGCGAGGGCGGTCTTGCCGGTGCCCGGTCCGCCCTCGAGCACCGCGACGGTGGTCGCGCCGTGGTACTGCCGCTCCCGCTCGACCAGCTCTCGCAGCCCGGTCAGCTCGGCCTGCCGGCCGGCGAAGCCCCGCGGCCGGCAGGGCAGCTGGGCCGGCCGGCGCAGGTCGCCGAGGCGCGGCTCGGGTGCGGCCGGCACCTCGGCCGGCGGCTCGGGTGGCGCCAGGTCGTCCACGTCGAGGTGCCCGGCCAGGATCTGGTTGTGCAGGTCGCGCAGCTCCAGGACCGGCTCGATGCCCAACTCCTCGCGGAGCAGCTGCCGGGTCTCCCGGTAGAGGCTCAGCGCGTCGGCCTGTCGGCCGCTGCGGTAGAGGGCGAGCATGAGCAGCCCGCGCAGCTTCTCGCGCAGCGGTTCCTTGGCCACCGCGTCGGAGAGCACGGGGACCGCGTCGGCCGCCCGGTGCAGGTCGAGCAGGAGCTCGGCCAGTTCCTCCACCATGGTGAGCCGCAGCTCCTGCAGCCGGGTCCGCTCCACCGCGGCGAACGGCCCGGGTACGCCGAAGTACGCCTCGCCGCGCCACAGCCGCAGCGCGGCGTGGTAGACCTCGGCCGCCTCCGCGCCTTCGCCCGCCTCGCGCAACCGGCGCGCCTGACGGTGCCGGGCCGCGAAGAGGGTCGTGTCCAGGTCGTCCGGGTCCATGAACAGGGCGTACCCGCCGCCCGTGGAGACCAGGACGTCTCCGAGTTCCCGGCGGCTGCGCCCGGGTTCCAGCACCCGGCGCAGACCCGCGACGTAGGTGTGCACCCCGTTGGCGGCGGTCGGCGGCACCTCGGCGCCCCAGACCGCGTCGATGATCTCCTCGAAGCCGACCACGTCGTTGACGCGGCTGGCCAGCAGGCCGAGCACGGCCCGCTGCTTCGGCGGGCCCAGCGTGACCTCGTCCCCGTGCCGCCAGGCACGCATGGGGCCGAGCACGGCCAGGCACAGTGATTCCCGAACGTGTCGCACCGAACGCCTCCCCCAGCGTCCGCGCGGGGCCCCGGGGGCCGGGCGTTAACCCGCCCCACCGGGGCCCGGCGACAGACCACCACCGTCGTTGCCGCCCACCGCCTCCCCGCCCGGCCGGCGACCGGCAGGCACTCTGCCGGGCCGTCCGGAGCGTCATTTCCGGTGGGCTACCTGAATGGGCCGTCCGGGGACCGGCAGATCCGGGCCGGAACCCGGGAGACCCAATCAGGTCTTGTTGATTCTGGTTCTATTTAATTGTGTTCCCACGCTTCCCGGTATCAGCGACGGCCGGCGGGAGGGGTCGGCGGTGGCGACGGCGGAACACCGACCCCCCCTGCCGCTGCCATCGGCAGGATCGGAGAAGACTCTGCCAGGCACGGCACACCCGCAACCACTCCCATATTGCTGTGAGCGAGGATGCGCCTACGAATGGCAACCATAGATTGCGGACTATTCATGTCGCACTCCCGACAAACGCCGCATGCGGAGTATGCGGCATTCGACCAGGGCCGACATCTGCCCGCAACATTTCTGCCGCCCGAGTTTACAGACAGCCCGTCGAGCACGATGGAAATGCGAGGTGAATATCTTCCCCGTCAATTACCGAAGCGCATTACGCGAACCCGCGCGGGAGGATGTTGTGGTTGACCCGGAAGAGGTTCGCCGGGTCGTACTCGGTCTTGACGTCGACCAGCCGCTGGTACGTGACGGGGCCGAACGCGGCCCGCACGGCCTGCTCGGTGGCATCGTGCACGCCGAGGAAGTTGTACAGCCCCGGGGCCAGCCACGGCCGCAGCCGCTCGTGCAGGCCCTCGTGGGCCGCCCGCAGCGCGTCCAGGTCCGCACCGTCCGCGAGGGACATCGAGGAGAGGCTGAAGCCGGCATCCCGGCCGCCGACCGCGTTCGGCACCGCCGGCGGGCGGGCGTACGCGCCGCCGAGGTGGCGCAGCTCGACCGCGTACGGGGCACTCGCGTCGGGACCGGCCGCGGCGAGCAGCGCCTCCACCGTGTCCGACGTCAGGTCCCGCAGCGCGATGTTGCGGCCGTAGCTCGCCGCCGGGTCGGTGGGTTCGTGGTGGATCGAGCCGACCCGCTCGTACGGCAGCACCCCGAGGGTGTCCATCAGCGCGGGCGCGGCCGCGCGCAGCGGCTCGACCAGCCGCTCCCCCTCCTCCGGCGCGCCGCACCAGGCGACCCGCAGGTGCATGACGTACCGCCCACGCAGCGGGGCGGGGGCGGCCTCGATGTCCGGCACCAGGACCATCAGCACCGAGGAGGTCATCTCGTCCGGCACGGTCCGGGTCCACTCGGCGTAGGCCCGCAGCGCGTCGGGCACCGCCTCGGCCCCGAAGTAGAGGCCGCCGCCGTACAGCCGGGTGACCGGGAACAGGTCGATCTCCAACGCGGTGACCACGCCGAAGTTGCCCTTGCCGCCGCGGACCGCCCAGAACAGGTCGGGCTCCTGCTCGGCGGTGAGCCGGCGCAGCCGGCCGTCGGCGGTCACCAGGTCGACGGCCCGTACGTGGTCCGCGGCGAAGCCGTACCGCCGGCCGAGCATGCCGATCCCGCCGCCGGTGGTGTAACCGACCGCGCCGACCACCGGGCTCGAGCCGTTGAGCGGCGCGAGACCGTGCGGGACCGCCACGGCGAGCACGTCACGCCACCGCACGCCGGCCGCCAGCCGAGCGGTACGCGTGGTGGGATCGACCCGTACCCCGGTCATCCGTCCGGTGTGGACCAGCACCGCGTCGTCGGCCGGCACCGCCGGACCGTGCCCGGTCGCCTGCACGGCGACCGGCCGCTCCTCGGCGGCGGCGAGGCGCACCGCGGCCGCCACGTCGTCGGCGTCCGCGGCCTCGACCACCAGGGCGGGCTTGTGCTCGATGACGCGGTTGTACCCGGAGCGGTACGTGTCGTAGCCGGCGTCGCCCGGACGGTGGACGGCTCCCGAAATCCCATTCATGGCAGCAACCATAATGGGAGGACCGACGATCCGAGACTACTTAACCGCGTGTGAGACATACTCTGTCGGCTTTTTTCCGGCCTCGACAAAGGAGTAGCGTACGTCGATAGACCTGTATCCGTCCGGCAGATGTCCGGAAGACGACGCGAGACCGTCGGCGCACCCCGAGGCCCTCCGGGCCGAGCCGCTGACAGCGCCCTTGAACTGCGGGTTCTTCCACTGTCGACGAGCGTCCACCGGTGACCGGATCCACTACCCGAGCCGCCGGAAGACAGCAATTTGCGCGAAGACTTTTCGTGGTACGGGCGACATGCTGAAGCGGGTCGACGGGGCCGTCGGCGCACCCCGCGTCCATTCCGCAGCGCCTATGCCCGCGCCGCCCCGTCCTTTTCCGCCGTCGGCGGCCGTGATTGGTGACCTCATGACGACCAATTCGCACCTGGGAGCCCGTGACGCGGCGGACCTCGACGACGTCGCCGTCGTCCGCCGGCACCTGCTCGGCGCCCCCGGTCCCGAGGCGCCGGTGATCCGGCGCCAGGTCGGCGCCCGGATCGCGGCGGCCGACGGCTCCACCTGGCTCGACGCGGCCTCGGCGGGCTTCGGCCCCGGCCACCCGACGGTGACCGACCGGCTCGTCGCGCAGGCCGGTCGCACCGCCCTGTCCAGCCGGATCCTGGTCAGTCGGCCCCTGGCCGAGGCGGTGGCCGCGCTGCACCAGCTCTGCCCCGACCCGCTGACGGTGTCGTACCTGTGCAACAGCGGCGCGGAGGCGCTGGACTCGGCGCTGAAGCTCGCCAAGGGCACCCACCCGCGCCGACGCCTCGTCGTGGGCTTCGCCGGCGCCGACCACGGCACCCTCCTGCACGGCCTGTCGCTGACCCACGGCGTCCCGCTCCTGCCCGACCAGCCGCTGCGCCCGGTGGCGGTGCCCCGCGACCGTCCCGACGAGCTGGTCGCCCGGGTCCGCGACGACGTCACGGCGGTGGTGGTGGCGCCGGCCGCCCCTGGCCGCCGGCTGGCCGACCTGTCCCCCGACTGGTGGCGCCGGCTCCGGACGGCCTGCGACCGGACCGGGGCGTTGCTGGTGCTCGACGAGCGACTCACCGGCCCGGCCCGGCTCGGCGTCGACCTCGCGGCCACCCGGCTGCCGGTCACGCCGGACGCCCTGGTGCTCGGCGAGACGCTCGGCGCCGACGCGGTGCCGGTCGGCTGCCTGGTGACCAGCCGGGCCACCTACGACCGGGTCTACGCCCGCCGCAACCCGAGCCTGCACGGGTCGACCTTCGGGGCCAACCCGCTCTCCGCCGCGGCCGTCGCCGCCGTGCTGGCCGCCTGCGCCGACGATCGGCTCGCCGACCGCCAGCGCGAGGTGGAGACCCTCGCCCGGTCCCGACTGGCTCCGCTGGTCGGCGCCGGCGCCGTGACCGACGTCGGGGCCGACGGTGCCCTGGTCTGGGTGCGGCTCGCCGAGCCCACGGCCGCCCGGGCGCTGGTCGCCGAGCTGGCCCGGGACCGCGTGCTGGTGCGGCCGCCGGACGGGGACGTGGTCGCCGTGCTGCCACCGCTCACCGCCACGCCGGCCGACGTGGCCGAACTCCTCGATCGGGTCGCCGCCGCCGGCGGCCGGCTCACCACCACCGGGCCCGACGCCGGGCGGGAGGTACGCGCATGACCTCGCTGGACGACCGGCAGCGGATCTTCACCGCGCTGGGCCGGCACTGGAACCCGACGGCCGCGACGATGCTGGCCGCGGCCGGGCGGGCGGTGGAGAGCCACGCCAGCGGCAGCCACGTGTACGCCGAGGACGGCACCGCCGCCCTCGACCTCGCCGCCAGCTACGGCGTCTTCCTGGTCGGACACGGCAACCCTCGGGTGGCCACGGCGGTGACCGAGGCGCTGCGCCAGGCGCCGGCGAACCCGCCCGGCGCGGTGCACCCGGCCACCGTCACGCTGTTCCGCGCGCTGGTCGAGATCCTGCCGGCCGGGCTGGACCGCTTCGTGCTCGGCTGCTCGGGGGCGGAGATCTGCGAGACGGCGCTGCGCGCGGTACGGCTGGCGCGGCCCGACCGGCACCGGATCGTCGTCGCCGACGGCAGCTACCACGGCAAGACCCTGGCCGCCCTGTCGCTGCTCGGCCAGGGCAACCACCGCACCCCGTTCGAACCGCTCGGCGACCACCTCGTCGTCGTGCCGTACGGCGACGCCGCAGCGGTGCGCGCCGCCCTGGCGGACGGCTCGGGGGCGGCGGTCTTCCTGGAACCGGTGCTGGGCGGCGCGCACCTCACCGTCCCGCCGCCCGGGTACGTCCGCGCCGTCGCCGAGGCGTGCGCCGCCACCGACACCCTCTTCGTGGCCGACGAGATCCAGACCGGATTCGGCCGTACCGGCCGGATGTTCGCGGTCGAGCACGACGGCGTGCGGCCGGACGTCATGCTGCTGTCCAAGGCGCTCACCGGCGGGTTCGTACCGATCGGGGTCTGCGCGCTCAGCTCCGCCGTGGTGGACGACGCGGCCCGGCACCCCCACTGGCACCCGTCCCTGCTCACCTCGGGCGCGGCGGTCACCGGCGTCGCGGTGGCCGCCGCGGCGGCCACCATCGAGGAGGTACGCGACCGGGACCTGCCGGCCCGCGCCGCCGAGCTCGGCCCGCGCCTCACCGCGGGCCTGGCGGAGGCCGTCCGCCGGCACCCGAAGCACCTGCGGGGGGCGCCGGGGATCGGCCTGATGACCGGCCTGCGCACGGCCAACCCGGCCGTGGAGCTGATGGTCTCGATCGGCATGGGCCAGCGGGGCGTGCACACCGGGCATTCGCTCAACGAACAGATCGCCGAGCCGGTCCTGCGCATGTACCCGCCGCTGACCTGCACCGCGGACGAGATCGACCAGGCGCTCGCCGCGCTCGAAGAGACGCTCACCTGGCTCGACCGGCAGCCCCGCGCGATGACCCGCGCCGCGACCGCGCTGCTGCGCCGGCAGTACCGGCTGCCCCCGCGGCTGCTCCTGCGGATGAACAAATCCCCGATCCGGATGGACTGGCAGGCGGCATGACGATAACGCGATCCGCCGCCGCCCCCTCGGGGCCGACGGCGACCATCGGCGCGGACCCGCTGCGGGTCCGCGTCACCAGTCCACCGTCGCCGGAGTGGGACGCGGCCGCCGCGTTCGTCCGGACCGGATACGCCCAGATCTACGGCGCCCTGATCGAGCCGTCGCCGGACTGCTTCGTGATGGCCGCCCGGCACCACCCCGACCGGCCGGAGGAGATCCTCGCCTGCGGCGGGATGACCTTCAACTCGGCCCGCGGCTTCTTCTCCGAACGCTACCTGGACCACCCGCTGGAGGAGGCACTGCAGCGGGTCGCCGGGGCGCCGGTGTCCCGCGACGACGTGGTGGAGGTCGGGTCCTTCGTGGCGGTCGGCGGCAGCGGCGCGGAGCTGATCCGGCTGCTGCCGTTGCTCGCCTGGTGCCAGGGCATGCGCTACGCGCTCTGCACGGCGACCGGGCCCCTCGCGGCCGCGCTGCCGCAGTTCGGGGTGCCGTTCCTGTCCCTGGGCCGGGCCCGGCCGACGTGGATGACCCCCGGCGAGCGGAGGCGCTGGGGCACCTACTACGACCACGCGCCGACCACCGGCCTGGTACCGCTGGACCGGATCGGCGATCTCGTGCGCGCCTGCACCGGCCGGTACCGCTTCCTCAACCTCGACGTCGCGCTGCGGCGCACGCTGCCCGGGAGGCGCTGACCGATGCTCGTTGCGGAACGACTCTCCCGCCTGGCCGACGACGGGCGGGCTCTGGTGGAGGCGCTGGACCACGACGGACGGCCCCGCGCCGTGCTGTCCTACCGGGACGGCGTCGGCGCCGCCCGGGCGCTGGCCGCCCGGCTCCGGCTCGCGGCGACCCGCCCGGTGGTCGGCGTGCTCACCGGCAACACCGCGGAGTTCGTGGTCGCCGACCTCGCGCTGCTGCTCTCCGGCGCGGTAGAGGTGCCGGTGCCGCTGGCGTTCTCCGCCGAGCAGGCGGCCAGCCTGCTGCCGGAGGCCACCCTCTGCCTGGTCGACGAGGCGGGCCGGCAGCGGCTGGCGGAATGGGGCGACCGGGTGCTGCCCGCCGGCTGCCGGGTGGTCCCGGTGGACCTGGCCGACCTGGTGGCCGAGGCCGCCGTGGCCCCGCCGCCCTGGCCGGACGCCCCCTGGCGGGACGAGCAGGCGATCTGCAAGGTGGTGCACACCTCCGGCACCACGTCCCACCCCAAGGGCGTCCGCATCCGCGGCGCCGGCCTGGACGCGCTGCTGCGGTCGCTGGACCGGGTCATGCCGGCCGGCGCATACGCCCGCTACCTGTCGCTGGTCCCGTTCAGCCTGCTGATCGAGCAGGTCGCCGCGATCTACCTGGTGGTCTGCCACGGCGGCACGGTGATGCTGCTGCCGCCCGACGAGCCGCTGGTCGGCACCTCCTCGTTCGCGGCGGGCGCGGTGCTGCGTTACACCCCGGCCGCCCGGCCCACGGCGCTGGTGGCCACGCCGGCCCTGGCCGAGGAGCTGGCCGACCGGGCGGACCGGATCGCGGCGCAGGGCCGGCCGGTGGCCCGGGAGCTCTTCGGCCGCGACGCGGCGCCGCTGATCTGCTGCGGCGGCGCCCCGGTCGACGCCGGCACGCTGCACCGGCTGGATCGGCACGGCCTGACCGTGTACGAGGGCTACGGCCTCAGCGAGAACAGCTCGACCGTGTCCTGGAACCGCCCGGGCAACCGCCGGATCGGCACCGTCGGGCAGCCGCTGGACCACGTCGAGGTACGCCTGGCCGACGACGGCGAGCTGCTGGTGCGCAGCTCCTCGCTGTTCGCCGGCTACACCGGCACCGACCCGTCCGCGTGCCTCGTCGACCCGGACGGCTGGCTGCACACCGGCGACCTGGCCGAGATCGAGGAGACCGGCCACATCCGCATCGTCGGCCGGAAGAAGAACGTCATCGTCACCTCCGCCGGACGCAACGTCGCCCCTGAGTGGGTGGAGGCGCAGTACGCGACGCTGCCGTTCGTCCGGGCCGGCGCGGTGGTCGGCGACGGCATGCAGACGCTGCACGGGCTCTTCCTGGTCGCCGCCGGGACCGACGAGGCGGCCGCCCGGCGCGAGCTCGCCGCGCTCGGCGCGGAGCGGCTCTCCGCCGTGGAGCGGGTCTCCGCCGCGTGCGTGCTACCCGCCGGCGACGACCTGTACGGCCGGTACTTCACGGTGACCGGCCGCCCCCGACGGGACGAGATCAGGGCCGCCATCGCCGACGGGCGGCTGCCCTGCCGGCCGCTGGACCCGCCGGCCGACCGGCCGGCGTCGACGCCCACCCCCTTCGAGACCACCCTCGGGAGATGACGGCAATGCTGACCACGACCTTCGCCATGAGCCGCTACGGCACGGGCAACGGGCTGCTCTGCACCGCCCCGTCCACGGCCGCGCTCACCGACCTCGACCCGCTGGTCACGGTCCGGCTGCTGCGCGAGTCGGGCTTCATCGTGTTCCGCGGCTTCCGCGCCGACCTGGAGCTCTTCTCCGCGCTGGTGCACGCGATCTCCGGCCGGATCACCCTGGACCCGGCCCGCCAGTTCCACGGCGACGTCGCGCAGAAGGTGGACGCCGGCACCGACGCGGTCGGCCTGCACATCGAGAACGGCAACAGCCCGTTCGCCCCCGACCTGACCTGGTTCTTCTGCGAGAAGGCGGCGGCCGAGGGCTCGGAGACCACGGTCTGCGACGGCTACCGGGTCTGGGACGAGTTCAGCGAGGACGCCCGGACGCGGTTCGGCGCGCAGGACATCGCGTACAGCCGCCGGGTGGAGGAGGACCGCTGGAAGGCGTTCGTCCGGCACCAGCTTGGCGACGCCAAGCCGGCCGACGAGATCACCGTGGCGGACATGCGGGAGCTGGCCACCGGACCGGGGAAGACGGTGATCGAGCCGTTGGAGGGCGGCGCGATCCGCTACGAGTTCCAGGTGCCGGCCGCCCACCCGACCCTGTTCGGCTCCCGGCTCGCGTTCGCCAACAGCATCCTCGGCCCGTCCTACAACTACGAGAAGCCGCGGATCACCTTCGCCGACGGCACCGAGTTCTCGGCCGAGCTGCTGCGCGAGGTGGAGGAGCGGACGGCGGCCCTCACCGAGGACCTGGCCTGGCAGGATGGGGACGTGGCGCTCATCGACAACACCCGGGTGATGCACGGGCGACGGCAGATCCTCGACCCGGCCCGCACCATCTACAACGCGCAGAGCTACCTGTCCGACGAGCTCCGCGCGGCGGCATGACGGAGGTCGTACAGGAGCGGATCATCGTCCGGGCGCCGGCCGCCGCGGTGTACGCGGCGGTCAGCGACGTCGGGCGGATGGGTGAATGGAGCCCGGAGTGCGTCGGCGCCACGCTCGACGACCCGGGCTCTCCGCTCACCGTGGGCAGCACCTTCCGCGGCCACAACCGGCAGGGCCGGTGGCGCTCCTGGACCACCCGGTGCACCGTCACGGCGGCCGAGCCGGGCCGCTGCTTCGGCTTCGACGTCCGGCTGGGCGGCACGCTGGTCGCCAGTTGGCGGTTCGACCTGACCTCCGCCCCGGACGGCGCCGAAACGGAAATCGTCCAGTCCTGGTGGGACCGGCGCGGACCGGCCCGACGCAGGGTCTCCGCCCTGACGTCGGGGGTCCGCGACCGGTCCCGGCACAACCGCGACGGGATGCGACGCACGCTGGCCGCGCTGCGGATCAGCCTCGAGTGCGCAGCACCGCCTCACCGTTGATGTGCCGCTGCACGAACTCGAACGCGTGGTCGCCGATCTTCTGGCCGATCTCCCACGAGGCCCGGATGGCGGGCAGGAAGTGCACCCCGCCGTAGTAGCGGCTCATCCCGCAGTCGTGCAGCCAGTCGGTCCAGGTGTCCCAGCTCAGCACGAGGTCCTGCCGCGGGGTGACGCCCGGCTCGATCACCGAGGAACCGGCCTTCCGCTCGTACCGGAACTGCACCTGGTCGGTGCCGAGGAAGCGGCGGGCGGCCTGCGCCTGGGCGGTGCAGAGCGAGGTCGAGCCGGACGGGTACTCCGGGTGGTCGGGCACCTGCAGGTAGCCGCGCCACTGCTCGGCGGGCAGGTCGCTGACCGTGCCCTTGCCCGGGCCGCCCCAGGCGGTCACCTTCTGGCCCTGGTAGACGTGGCGGATCGCGCTGAACGGGCGCACCGCGTCGTAGATGTTCTTGTTCCACCAGATCGCGGTGGCGGCGTCCCAGGTGGCGGTCTCCACCACGGCGTGCAGGTGAACCCAGGCGTCCAGGCCGAGCCCGGCGTTCTGGATCGCCTGCCCGACGGCGATGCCGAGGCTCTCGAACTTGTTGTCGAAGAACTCGGCGATCATCTTCTGCTTGTCGGTGAGCCCGGCGGAGGTGGCGAGTATGGCGTCCACCTGCGCCTTGTACTCGGCCTTGTTGCGGTGGTTGCTGGCGGTCGGCACCGGAGCCCGGACCTCCTCCAGGTCGGTGAAGCTCAGCGGGGCGACCTTCTGCAGCTGCGGGGTGACGAACTGCTGCACCTGGAAGATGCCGTTGCCCTTGGTGACGATGGCCGGCTGCCAGTGCGAGGCCTCGACCAACTCGTACGCGGTGTTCTTGGGCCGGTAGCCGGTGTAGTCGGAGTACGGCTGCCGGTTGTAGACCCGGCCGCCCTGGTCGCCGAGCTGGTTCATGCCGTCGTGCTCGCGGTAGGCCGCCACGCCCTTGCCGGCCAGGTTGCCGATGCCCACCGGGGTGCTCGGGTCGGTGCTGTCGTCGGACGGGTCCAGGCCGACCGACTGGAGCATGGCCCGCCAGGTCTGGTTGTGCTGGGGCAGGATGCTGTTGAACGCGTGGTACGAGGCGTACAGGATGGCGATGTTCTTGTTGCGGTTGGTCTGCGCCTCGGCGCGCGGCCGGCGGGGCAGCTGCGTGTAGATGCCCACCGCCGTCGGGTGGTAGGGGGCGATCGCGTCGAACCAGCTGAGTTCCAGCATGTGCGCCCACCGGATGATCAGGGTGGCGTCGCCCTGCCCGACGGCGGTGACGACCACCGGGCCGGCGAACGGCCCGAGCACCGACTCGGCGGCGTTGCCCGTGTCGAAGTCGAACGGCGGCTCGGTGGCGGCGGTGGTGGACGGCGCGGCGGCCGACGCGGCGCCGGCCCCGGTGAGGGCCAGGCCGACGCCGGCGCCGGCCGCGCCGAGCAGCACCGAGCGGCGGGAGGCGGCGTGCTGACGCAGCCGGGACAGCCAGTAATCCTGCATGGATCGTCCTTCACGGAGAGGGCGCCGGCGGACCGGCGCGGGCGGGATGCGGACCGGGCCGCCGCCGGCCGGCATGGCGCACCGGGACGGGTCCGGACACGCGGTACCGGCGCGGGTGGAGGCGGCACCGAAGCGCGCGATCGGGTGGCGGGTGAGGTCCGACGAGGACGGTCGGGCTGATCCGGAGCAGCCGGACCGACGTGGGGAGGCGCACCGGCCCCCCTTGTGCAAATCCCATCCTGAGAGTGAGGACGATCACTGTCTTCTCCGAGATTGCTGGCTCGGACGGGACCCCGCCAACCCTGTCCGAACGACCGGTGCCGGCTGCCCGAGCGGCCAGGGTTACCCGTCGGTCACCATCCCGGCGGGGCGGTCGGGTCCCGGTCGGATAGGGGCCGGCCGGCCCGGACTAGGGGTTGTCCGCGCTGGTCCGCTGCGTTTGGCTGAGTTGAACGCAGGTGTCCCGCGCATCGTCCGAACAGGACGGACGGGCGCATCGCCCGCCCCGGGTGGGGCGGCCGTACCCGGGGAGGGATCGCATGACGCAACGGGTCGAGGCGGTCGTGGAGGCGCTCTACGACGGCCTGAAGCGGATGGACGCGCCG
This sequence comes from Micromonospora yasonensis, assembly GCF_026013475.1. Lineage (GTDB taxonomy): Bacteria > Actinomycetota > Actinomycetes > Mycobacteriales > Micromonosporaceae > Micromonospora > Micromonospora yasonensis. The sequence goes on from NZ_JAPDPH010000078.1 coordinate 19,225, forward strand.
GCGGTGGTCAGCCTGTTCCACTCGGACGCGGAGATCGTCACCCCGAAGTCACTGCCGTGGTCCACCGGCCACTACAGCGGCCTGGACGGGGCGATGCAGTACTTCACCGGCGCGCTGGAGCTGCTCGACGACAACCGGTTCGACGTCGAGGAGGTCCGGGTCTCCGGCGACGACTGGGCCGCGGCCATCGGCATGTGGTACGGCCACTTCCGCAGCGGCGGCGAGTTCAACGTGCGCTTCGTGCACTTCTGGACGCTGCGCGACGGCAAGGTGATCAAGGGCGAGGGCATCTCCGACACCGACGGCATCGTCCGGGCCAGCCGCGGTGAGAAGGTGAGCTGACCCGACCACGCGTGGTTCGACGGAAACTGCGACGGTGCGCGGCCCACCACTCGGCGGGCCGCGCACCGTCGCCTTCCCAGGTAGGTGGTGACCCGTCAGTCCTCGGCCTGCCAGCGGTAGAACACGGTGGCCACCGCATCCTGCGGGCCCCGCCAGCTCTCCGGCCGGTACGCCTCGACGTACGGGGCGAGTTCCGCCATCAGCCTACCGAAGGCCGGCTTCTGGTGGTTGTGCCGGAGGCTCTCGGCGACCGACGCGTCCTGCTCGATCAGGTGCACGAAGACGTCGTCGATCGAATAGAGGAAGCGCGCCGCGACGCCCAGTTCGGCCGGGAGCGGGCCGGCGTCGGACTCGGCGAAGATCCGGGCCACGTCCGCCTCGGCCCCCGGCTTGATCCGCTGGACGATGACCGTCAACGTGGTGTCCTCGGGTGCGACGCCGTCCTCCGGCGCCCAGCGGTAGAACTCCTTGGCGACCGAGTCGGACGGGTTCTTCCAGTACCGCGGATACGGCGTGACGTACGGTTCGATGGCCTCGGCGATCTTCTGGAACGCGGGCAGCCCACGGGTCTGCCCAGAGATCTTCGGGTCCTGCACGCGCTCGATCACGTGCAGGTAGAGGTCGTGGTGGGACAGCAGGATCCGCCCGATCACCCCGAGGTCCTGGGGCCGGGTGGTCCGGTCGTAGTAACCGAAGACGTCGCCGACCGTGCCCTCGCTACCGGGGACCATGCGGCAGACGATCACGTTGCGGAAGACCATGGCTGCTCCTTGGGTGAGACTGACGGATGACGCCTGACGTCAGGCGGCGAAGGTGACCGGGAGTTCCAGCAGCCCCCGGAACGGGGACGCCGCCGGCAGCCGCCGTACCTCGGCGACCGGCACGGCGAGGCGCAGCCCCGGCAACCGGCGCAGCAGCGCCCCGAGGCCGATCTGCGCCTCCATCCGGGCCAGCGAGACACCGAGGCAGTAGTGGACGCCGTGGCCGAAGCCGAGGTGCGGGCCGCGTACCCGGCAGATGTCCAGCCGGTCCGGATCGGCGAAGTGCGCCGGGTCGTGGTTGGCCGCGTTGATCACCACGCCGACCACGGCGCCCGTCGGGACCTTGACCCCCTGGTACTCGACGTCCTCGGTGGCGATCCGGGGGCTGGCCACCGGTAGCGGGCCGTCGAAGCGGAGCAGCTCCTCGATCGCCGCGGGCAGCAGCTGCGGCGTGGTACGCAGCAGTTCGAGCTGGTCGGGATGGGTCAGCAGGGCGAGCACGGCGTTGCCGATGAAGTCGGCGGTCGTCTGGTGCCCGGCGAACAGCAGCAGGAACGTGGTGGCGACGACCTCCGCCTCGGACAGCGTCGCCTCCTCGTCGCAGACCTCGATCAGCGCGCCGATCATGTCGTCGGCCGGGTGCGCCCGCTTGGCGCCGACCAGGTCGGCGAGGTAGTGGTGCAACCGCAGTTGGGCGTCCTGCACCGCCGCCCGCTCCTCCTCCGGGCTGCGGCCGGACGAGCCGGAGGTCCGGATCACCTGGGTCCAGTCCAGCACCCGGCCGTGGTCGGCCGGCGGGATGCCGAGCAGCTCGCAGATCACCGTCATCGGCAGCGGGATCGCGAAGTCGTGCATCAGCTCGGACCGGCCGTGCGGGACGACCTTGTCGAGCAGGTCGTCCACGATCCGGGCGACCCGGGGCCGGAGCGCCTCGATCCGGCGCGGCGCGAACGCCTGCGACACGATCCGGCGCAGCCGGGTGTGTTCCGGCGGGTCCGAGTTCAGCATGTTCCGGTTCAGCCCGGCCGAGTTCGGACCGAAGATCCGCAGGTAGTGCTGGCCGGGGCCGTAGAGGTCCTTGGAGAGCCGGGGGTCGGTCAGCGCGACCCGGGCGTCGTCGAACCGGGTGATCAGGTACTGGTCGAACCGGGCGCTGACCGGACACACCGGCCGGTCGGTCCGCAGCCGCGCGAAGGTGGGGTACGGGTCGGCGGCGAACTCGTCGGTGTACAGCTCCTTGCCGGGTACCGGGTCCTCGGTCATTTCGACTCCTGGGGCTCGCCGCTGACGCTGTGCAGCACCTGATAGGTGTTCCGGTGGGCGGACTCGCGCAGCTCGCGGATGATGCGCAGCAGCCGGTCCCGGTGTTCGCTACGACCGAAGGCGTCCAGCCGTTCCCGGTCGACCCAGTCGCTGATGATCAGGTAGCTGCGCGGGTCGTCCGCGTCCCGCACCAGGTCCTGGTGCAGGCAGCCGTCCAGCGTGCGGATCTCCTCGGCGGCCGACCGCCACGCCGCCTCGAACCGCTCCTCGCAGCCGGCGCGGGCGCGCATCGCGAGCACCGTGCGGACCCGGGTCATCGGGCACCGCCGAAGACCAGGTGCAGGTGCTTGCGGAGGCCGTCGCCGTCGACCGGCTGGCTGCGGTATCCGACGTGGCCGTCCGGACGGACCAGGTAGAGCGCGGTGCCGGCGACGCCGTAGCGGGCGCGGAACGCGCCGTCGGTGTCGACCACCGCGGGCGGCGCGAGCAGCCGTGGCGTGGCGGCGTCCGGGCTGAGCAGGAGGTACCCGACCAGCTCGCCGGACGCCTGCCGCTGCGCGTCGGCGCAGAGCTCCGCCAGCGCGGTCACCGTCTTCTCCTCGGCCGTGGCGTCGGCGTAGACCAGCAGGGTGTGCCGGGTGCCCCGGGTCAGGTCGCGCAACCGCAGCGGGTGGCCGACCCCGCGCCGGTGCAGGCCGGCGACGTCGGGGGCCAGGTCGCCGGGTCCGGGGCCGGCGCGCAGCGCGTCGGGATCGGCGACGGATTCCCCGACCAACGGGCTGCCGGCGTAGCTGAGCAGCATGGACATCTCCTGGAGGAACTGTCGCTCCAGGTCCGCCCGGTCCAACTCGTCGGTGAAGGCCATCCGTACCGCCCGGCCGACGATCTCCTCGCCCTCCGGCCGCCGCTCGGTCTCGTAGCTGTCGAGCAGGCCGGGCGCGGCGATGCCGCGTACCGCCAGGGCCACCTTCCAGGCCAGGTTCCAGGCGTCCTGGATGCCGGTGTTCATGCCCTGGCCGCCCGCCGGCGGGTGCAGGTGCGCCGCGTCGCCGGCCACGAACACCCGGCCGTCGCGGTAGCGGTCGACGATGCCGTGGCTGATCCGGAACACCGACGACCAGCGCAGGTTCGACGCCCGGGTGCCGGGCGGGGCGAGGTGGTCGAGCGCGGCCTGGACGTCGGCCAGGGTCGGTTCGGCCAGTTCCTCGCTGAACCCGGGCGGGGCGTCCTGCCCGCCGGTCTGGGCGAAGAACCGGGGTGGGGCCAGCGTGGCGATCCGGTACCGGTTCTCGCCGCGCAGCGGTACGCAGACCAGCATGCCGTCCATCCGACCGTCGGTCTCGTGCAGGAACCGGAGCAGGTGGCCGTCCGGCATGTCCCAGTCGACGTCCACGTCGCCGAGCATGAACAGCTGCGGGAACCGGCCCAGCCCGCCGGTGAACGTCAACCCGAGCAGCTCGCGGACCCGGCTGTGCGCGCCGTCGCAGCCGACCAGGTACTTCGCGCGTACCGTCTCGGTGCCGCCGTCGGCGGTGCCCAGCACGGCCGTCACGCCCTCGTCGTCCTGGGTGAACGAGACCAGCTCGGTCCCCCGCCTCGGGCGTACGGCCAGGGTGGCCAGCCGCTGGGTGAGCAGGCGCTCGGTCTCGTACTGGGGCAGGCCGAGGTGCGCGTACGGCAGGCCGGGCAGCTCCCAGCTCATCCGGTGTGTCTCGACGCCGTTGACGAACACCATGTTGCCGGTGAGCCAGACGCCGGCGTCCATCGCCTCCCGGACGATGCCCTGTTCCTCCCAGAGCTCCATCGTGCGGCAGTGCACGCCGATCGCCTTGTCGGCCTGGCCCGGCGGCGCGGCCAACTTGTCGATCACCCGGCAGTCGACGCCGCGCCGGGCCAGTTCGACGGCGGCGGTGAGCCCGGTGGGCCCCGCCCCGACGACGAGTACGTCGATTGTCCTGTGCACGTCGGCCTCCCTGCCGGTCCTCGGTTCTCGGCTGCTGTCCGGATCGGCCACGGCGTGGAACAGCCGGCGCCGGATGTCGAGGAGGAACGGCGCGATCGGGCCGGCCTCCTCCTGCGCGTGCGCCGGGTTGCCGATCCAGCGGTGGAACTCCGCCTCGCCGCGCCACTCGGCGAAGATGTGGTGGACGTCCGACCCGGGCTCGCAGAGCAGTTCCTCGCGCAGGTAGCCGGGCACCGTGGCCATCCGGCCAAGGACCTCGGCGTAGCCGCGCCGGAACTCCGCGCGCCGGTCCGCCGGCACGGTCAGCTCGACGTCCACGTAGATCGTCGAGCCGGTGGGTGCGTCCCGCATCACCCGGTGGCGCGGTGGCCCGGCGCACAGCGGGCGGACGGCCTCGGTGAAGCGGGTGGCCACCGGACCGGCCGTGTACCGGCGCCGGGCGCGCTCGTCGGCCCACTCGGTGACCAGGACGAACACCCTCGGGTCGTCGGCGTCGCACAGCAGGTCCTGCCGGATGCTGCCGGCCAGCCCGGCGATCTGTCCGGCGATGGTCCGGCACGCGGTCTCCACCACGGACTCGCATCCGGGGCGGGCGGTGAGCCGGAGCATCGTCCTGATCATGAGGTCTCCTCGGGCGGCCGGGACGGGGCGAGGGGCGGAGGTCGTGCCCGCGACCCTGCCGGAGTTCGCGTCAACCGCCCGTCACCGCCGGCGGACCCCGAGTCCGCCCGCGGTGACGCCGGACGGCGCCGGACCGCGTACGGGTGATGGCGGTCCGGCGCAGGTTTGCCCGGCGGGGCGGCGGGAACGGCGGAGCGCAACCACGAGTCAGGAGCGGCGGATGAACGGGCCTGTAGGCGACCAGCCGGTCGGTGAGCTGGAACTGGTGCACACCTTCACGGGCGCGATGCCGACCGGGGTGAGCGTCTCGCACACCGGCCGGATCTTCGTCAACTTCCCGAAGTGGGGCGACCAGGTGCCGGCCACCGTGGTGGAGCTGCGCGACGGGCGGGAGGTGCCGTTCCCCGACGAGGCGTGGAACAGCCCGGCCGGCGCGGACGACCCGACGGCGTTCGTCTCGGTGCAGAGCGTCGTGGTGGACCCGACCGACCGGCTCTGGGTGCTGGACACCGGCAGCCCGATGTTCCAGCCGACCCGCCCGGGCGGCCCGAAGCTGGTCCGGATCGACCTGGACACCGACACGGTGGCCCAGGCGATCACGTTCCCGACGGACGTGGCGCTGCCCTCGACGTACCTCAACGACGTGCGGTTCGACCTGCGCCGCGGCGACGCCGGCACCGCCTACATCACCGACTCGTCCAGCTCGGGGCCGAACGGGATCATCGTGGTGGACCTGGCCAGCGGCGCGTCCTGGCGGCGGCTGCACGACCACCCGTCCACCAAGGCGGAGCCGTTGTCCACCTTCCGGCCCGTGGTGGAGGGGCGCCCCTTCCTGGAACGGCCGGCGGACGGCCCGCCGAAGCCGGTGGCGATAGGCTCCGACGGCATCGCCATCTCCGCCGACGGCGCCCGGCTCCACTACTGCCCGCTCGCCTCCCGGCGCTGGTACAGCGTCGCCACCGACGCGCTGACCGACCGTACGCGCGACGATGTCGAGGTCGCGGCGACTGTGGTGGACGAGGGTGACAAGGGCGGCGGCTCGGACGGCCTGGAGACCGACGACGCCGGCCGCCTCTACCTGACCTCGTACGAGCAGAACGCGGTGCTGCGTCGAAACCCCGACGGCGAGTACGAGACGGTGGCGCACGACCCCCGGCTGCTGTGGCCCGACACCCTGTCGGTGGCCGCCGACGGGTACCTCTACCTGACCGCCAACCAGTTGCACCGGCAGCCGAGGTACCAGTGCGGGCAGGATCTGCGGCGCAGGCCGTACGCCCTGTTCCGGGTCCAGATCGACGCCGGGCCGGTCCGGCTGCGCTGAGGCGCGAGGTACCGCCGCGCGCGGTCGAGGCCGGCCACGGCCGCCTCGACCGCGCACCCGGCACCGGTCAGAGCCCGTGCCGGCGGTCGCCCGCCACCAGTTCACCCACCCGCGCCTCGGACGCGGGCGAGAACGGCTCCCGGAACACGGCCACCGCCCGGCGGGTCTCCTCGCCGACCAGGTCGGCGTTGATCTGGGCCGCCACCGCCGTACCGGCCGCCGCGGCGGCACCGACCTGGGCGGCCGGGTCGGTCACGTTGCCCGCCACCCATACCCCGGGCACCTCGGTCCGGCCGGTCGGGTCGGCGGGGACGTGCTCCCCCATTCCCGACGGATGGTCCACGGTGCGCAGCCCGAGCGCCGCCAGGAAACCGGCCCGCGCCACCATCCGCGGCGCGACCACGAGGGCGTCCCGCCGGACCAGCGTGCCGTCGGCCAGCCGTACCCCGACCAGCCGGTCCTCGACCACCTCCAGCGCCGCCACCTCGCCGGGCACCACGCGGATACCACGGGCGGCGAGCTGCTCGGCCTGCTCGCCCTGCGGCCGGTCAGTGGTGTGCGCGAAGTACGTGACGTCACCGCTCAACTGGCGGAACAGCAGCGCCTGGTGCACCGACATCGGTCCGCCGGCCAGCACCCCGATGGCCCGGTCCCGGACCTCCCAGCCGTGGCAGTACGGGCAGTGCAGCACGTCCCGGCCCCACCGCTCGCGCAGTCCGGGCACGTCGGGCAGCTGGTCGACCAGCCCGCTGGCGACCAGCAGCCGGCGGGCCCGGGTGGCCCGGCCGTCGGCCAGCGTCACCGCGAACCCGTCACCGTCACGGGTCACCGCCGCCACCTCGGCGGGCAGCACCTGCCCGCCGTAGCCCCGGACCTCCGCCCGGCCGCGCGCCAGCAGCTCGGCCGGCGGCGTCCCGTCCCGGGCCAGCAGCCCGTGGACCCCGCTGGCCGGGGCGTTGCGCGGGGCGCCCGTGTCGAGCACCACCACCGACCGGCGGGCCCGGGCCAGGGTCAGCCCCCCGCTCAACCCGGCGGCGCCCCCGCCGACCACCACCACGTCGTACTCGCTCCTGAGCTCGTCGGTCACCGTGACCACCTCCCGCGGCCACTCTCCGGCGGATCGCCTTCGGTGGCAAACTTTGTTGCCGGAATGGCAAACTGGGGGGATGGACGACGCCCTCGATCGGACCCTCGACGCGGTCGGACCCCGGCTGCGCGCGCTGCGCCAGCAGCGGGAGACCACCCTGGCCGACCTGGCCGCGGCGACCGGCATCTCGGTGAGCACGCTGTCCCGGCTGGAGTCGGGCACCCGCCGGCCCACGCTCGAACTGCTGCTCCCGCTGGCCCGGGCGCACGGCGTCACCCTCGACGAACTCGTCGACGCCCCACCCACCGGGGATCCGCGCGTGCATCTGCGCCCGATCACCCGGCACGGGATGACCATGCTGCCGCTGACCCGCCGGGCCGGCGGCATCCAGGCGTACAAGCTGGTCATCCCCGGCAACGGCCGCCGCTCGGAGCCGGACCCGCAGACCCACGAGGGGTACGAGTGGCTCTACGTGCTCAACGGGCGGCTGCGGGTCGTGCTCGGGGAGCACGACCTGGTGCTCTCCCCCGGCGAGGCGGCCGAGTTCGACACCCGGGTGCCGCACTGGTTCGGCGCCGCCGACGCGGAACCGGTCGAGTTCCTCAGCCTCTTCGGCCGGCAGGGGGAACGGGCCCACCTGCGCGCCCGTTCCCGTACGCCGGAGCGGCCGAGCTGAACCGGGGCTTCCCCGCCCCCGGGGCGGACGAGGTCGCCTGGGGCCCCGGAGAAGGGTTCAGCGCGGCCTGCGCAGCAGCTCGCAGATGCCGCGGGCGACCTCGAGGGCGGGTGGGGCCGGGTCGTCCGCGACGATCCACTCGACGATCACGCCGAGCAGCGCGCCGGCGAGGAACGCGGCGTGCAGCCCGGCGGGCAGCACCGCCTGCCGGGTGCGACCCGTGTCGAGCTGCTGCCGCCAGCCCTCGGCGAGCAGCTCGCGCAGCCGGTTGGCGAACTCCGGGCTGCCGTGCGGGCCCAGCATGCCCCGGTAGACCACCCGGTTGCCGGCCAGATGGTCGAGGAGCTGGACCAGGTGCACCGGCGGGTCGTCGGTGTCGTCGGCGGTGCCGGCGAGGTCGCGCGAGCAGCGGACGGCCGCGTCGAGGATCTCGCCGACCGCCTCCTCCATGGCGTCCAGCAGCAGCGCCTCGCGGTCGCGGTAGTGCAGGTAGACGGTGGCCCGGTTGATCCCGGAGCGGCGGGCCACCTCGCTGACCGTAACCGACGCCAGGTCGCCGTCGCGGGCCATCTCCCGCACCGTCGCGCGCAGCGCCTCTCGGGTACGGCGGACCCGGGGATCGACCCGGGTGGCGAATACGGGACCGGCGGTATCGCGCATGGCTCCAGCCTACGGTTCGACTGCGCTCTATTCAGCGACACCTGTCGCGCAAGCCGTCCCGACGTCGACTTGACAAGAAAGTTAACTAATAGGCAGTCTTCTATGAGAGAGCGCTCTCTTCCCCCGTCGCACGCCGGTCCCGCACCCGCCGGACCCGGCCGGAAGGAGATCGATGAACAAGCTCCTCGGGCTGCTAACCACCGGGGTCCTCGCCGCCGGCCTGGCCGCCCCACCCACCGCCGCCGCGGCACAACCACCGGGACCCGCCGGCGCCGCCGACGCGACCGGTCTCGCCCCCGGCATGGTCGAGGCCATGCGCCGGGATCTCGGGCTCACCGACCGCGAGGTGGTCGCCCGGCTCCGCGTGGAGGCCGGGGCGACGCTGATCGACCGGCGGCTACGGGCCCGGCTGGGCGCGCGGTACGCCGGCTCCTGGCTGACCGATGGCCGCCGGCTGACCGTGGCGGGTTCCGGCCCCGCGGCGGGCGCCGCCCTCCCCGCCCGAGGGGCCGG
>NZ_JAPDPH010000079.1 GCF_026013475.1 Micromonospora yasonensis
CTCTCCCCGTCCCGCCCCGCCCGTCGCCGCTACCGCTCGGCGAGGCTGCCGGCGGTCACCGCCGTGCCGTACGACGGCACGTTCGTCCCGGCCTTCATCAGCGCGAAGCGCACCCACTGGCCGGTGTCCCGCTTGAGTGCCTTGGTGCCGAACATCGCGGCCCAGTGTTCGGTGACCCGGACGCCGTTCGCGTCCTTCGCCGGCCGCAGCCAGCCCAGCTTGCCGTACTGCGCGGCCGCCAGCGGCGTCTTCACCAGTCCCAGCGTGCCCAGGCTGATGACCGCGTCGGCGAGGTTCGCCTGTGCGGTCTTGCGCCAGCCCCCGCCTTCGTGGGCCCGTTGCTGCATCCGGACGGCGAGGGCGGCCGCGCCCAGTGCCAGGCAGCCGAGGCCACCGGTCAGGGCGCAGCCCGCCGTCGCCGCCACCGAGGCGAGCAGACTGCGGTGCTGAACGGCCCACTTCGCCGCCTTCACGGCTCCCGAGGCTGTCGCATGCCAGGCACGACTGGCCGCGTGTGTCGTACGCCGGGCGACGTGCCGGACCACGTGCGCCGCTCGATGCACCACCCGTCTCACGCTGTGGTAGACGCGTGCGGCGTGTGCTCGTACCTTGCGTGCCACGTAGTGGTAGGCCTTTCGCACGCCATGGTAGGCCGCGCGCACATATCGCTTGGCGTGGTGGACCACCCGGTGGACGACCCGGTGCACCGCCCTGCGTACGACGTGGAACACCCGGCGGGCCGTGTGCACCACGTGATGCACGATCCGTCGGGCGTGGTGGACGACCCTGCGGGCCACGTGGACGACCCGGCGCACCACCCGCTTCGCCGCGTTGAACGCCTTCTTGCACCAGCCACAGGAGAACCACAGCCCGTCCGGGTCGCTGAACGTCGGCGGGGCGTTGTTGCCGTAGGCGTAGCCGTGCAGCTGTTGCGGGTCCTCGGGATCGATCACCGGATCGACGGAGAGGAACCGGCCGAGCGCCGGGTCGTACTCGCGTGCCCCGAGGTGGGTCAGGCCGGTGGCGTCCATCGTGCCGTCGACGAACCCGCGGTCGCCCTTCCAGACGACCGGCTTCGGGCCGCGTTCCTCACCGAACGGGGTCTGCCGCCGGCGGCTGACCGCCATCGTGCTCGAGTCGACCTGGAGCACGGCCGTGTTGTGGTGGTCGGCCATCAGCCAGGTCAGCTTGTTGTCGTAGGTGCGTACGGCGATGGTGGAGCCGCCGAACTCGTAGTAGCGGGTGGCCTTGACGACGCCCACCTGCTTCTGCAGTTGCAGCTCCATCCCGCCCAGGTAGAGCGTGACGGTGGTGTTGTCCCGCCGGATCAGCCGGTCGCCGTCCGCGTCGTAGACGAACGAGGTGACGCTGCCGCCCTCGGTGATCTTGGATACCTTGCCCTCGGTGTCCCACTCCAGGGTCTGATTGCGGCCGGCGGCGACCCGGCTGGTGGTGTTGCCGGCCGCGTCGTACCCGAACTGGTCGGTGCTGGTCCCGGTCGGTCCCTGCGTGGCCACCGTACGCACGGTGTGCGGCTGGGCCTGCCCGGCCGCTGGGTGGCTGTACGTGCGGGTGGTGTCCCCGCCGGCGGCGTGCCGCACCTCGGACAGCCGGTTGCCCGTCACGTCGTAGGTGTAGCTGTGCCAGTAGGGCGCCGGCCCGCCGAGCGCGCCGACGCTCGCTGCGCTCGCGCAGTCCCCGGTCGGCGTCCACGCCTCCGACAGCCGCCGCAGGTAGTCGTAGCGGAAGCACTGGATGTCCGCCTCCGCCACGCCGGCCGGCGGCGCGTCGGCCATCTTGAGCAGGTTACCGGCCTGGTCGTAGTCGTACGTCACGTCCGCCTGCCGGGTGCTGGTCAGCCCCTCCACGTCGACCGTGGTGCGCGCGAGCCAGTTGGTGCCCTCCTGCCAGGTGTTGTCGCGGACCACCCGCTTGCCGGTCACCCCGTAGCTGACCTGCTGCAGCATTCCGAGCTTGGCGTAGGTGGTGGCCCCGACGTAGGTGCTCAGCCCGGTCAACGAGATCGGCATCCCCAGCTCGTTGTACGTGTAGCTGAGCGTCTCGGCGGCCAGCCCGCCACCGCCGGGCACCGACATCGTGGCGACGCTGCCGTCGACGTTGTACGTCCCACTGAACGAGTACGTGCCGGCCAGCGGACCCTCGGAGGCCGGGACGGTCACCTGCGTGCCGGTCGGCCGGTCCATGGTGTCGTAGCCGGTCACCGTGCTGGTGTACGCGTCCGTGCCCACGTAGCGGGTGGAGGCGGTCGGCAACCCCTTGACCAGCGTGTCGTACGTCCACTCGGCGAGCTTGGCGCCCGCGGTCGATCCGTCGTACATGCCGGTGCGCCGGTCCAGCGCGTCGTACGTGTAGGCCACCGTCCGGTTACGCGCATCGGTGACCGACACCAGCCGGTCCGAGTCGTCGTAGGCCATCGTGCTGGTGCCCCGGTCCGGGTCCTCGACTTTCACCAGGCGCCCACGCAGGTCGTAGGTGTTGCGCCACTGGTTGCCGGCCGCGTCGGTGACGGTGCTCAGCAGCCCGTCACGGGTGTAGGTGTACTTCGTGGCGTCGTACGTGCCGGTGGGGGAGTTGCCCCGGTACTGGCGCAGCTCCACCTTCCGGCCCCGGCCGTCGAGGTAGGTGGTCGTCGGCGTCGCTCCGTCCGGCGGGTCCATGGTGACCCAGTTGCCGCCGTACGTCGTCGTGCTGCGCCACTTCTCCTGGCCGTAGATCAGGAAGATCTCGGCGGTCTCCCGGCCGGCCCCGTCGTAGACCGTCTTGGTCTGGGCGGGCACGACGTTGTCGGCCACCAGCAGCAGGTCGGTGCTCGGCGGGGACGAGTTGTAGTAGTCGTCGTTGGTCTTCGTCACCAGGCCGCTGGTGTTGTAGAAGGTGTCGGTGACGATCCGCCCCCCGCCGGGCGCCGGCACCTGGGTCTGCCGGGGGCGCAGCAGCGAGTCGAACAGGTCGTAGCCCACGGTGTAGGTGCCGTCGTTGCGCAGCGTCTTCGTGGTCACCGCCACCGGGCCGTTGGTGCGCAGCAGGTAGGTGTACTCGATGTTCGGGCTCTGCCCGCCGGCCTTCGACCGGTCGGGAGACCACACCTTCGACAGCCGGCCGAGCGGGTCGTACGCCACGTCGGTGCGCCGCCCGTTGGCGTCCACCTCGGAGACCGCGAGACCCCAGGCGGGGTCGAGGGTGGTGGACGTGGTGTGGCCGAGCTCGTTGGTGATCGCCGTGCCGGTCACCGGGCCGCCGGTCGCCGGGGTGTAGCTGGCCATGCTGCGTCCGCCGGCCGCGTCCCAGCTCTCCACCACCCGGCCGTGCACGTCGTAGTTGGCGCGGCTGGTGGTCACGTACACCGGGCCGCCGGACCAGCCGGACAGCTCCTCGACCCGGGTCTCGTTGCCCCGGGTGGCGGGGGTGTTGTACGTCGCGGCACCGTCGTAGTAGTGCCGCTCGTCGGAGATCACGTCGGCGGGGCGGTTCGGCGTGACCGAGCAGGCCACCCCCACCGTCTCCTCCCGGGCCACCGGGTCGACCAGCCAGGCGGTGGTGTTGCGGGCGTACTCGTAGCGGGTGCACTGGTCGTCCGCGCTGGTGCTGGTGTCGCCCAGGTCCTCGACCTGGGTCACCTCGCCGTAGCTGTCGAACGTGCTGCGTACCTCGGTGCGCAGCCACCCGCTGCCCACCGCGATCCGGGTCCGGGTGGCCGAGGTGTCCAGCCGGTACGCCTGCCGGCTGCCCTGGCTGGCGGTGGGCCCGTTCAGCCACGGGTCGCTGACCTCGGCGGAGACGACCGAGCCGCCCGGCCCGTCGTACTCGATTTCCTCTCGCTCGAAGCCCTGCAGCCGCCAGTTGTCCCGTACGCTGCCGCCCTCGGAGTCGGTGACCGACACGCTGCGGCTCGCCCCGCCCGGCAGGGTGTCGCCGTCCATGCCCCGGAAGTACCGGTACTCGGTCATCGACCGCTGCTCGTTGGTCTCCCCCTCGTAGATCCGCACCCGGCCGTAGCCCCGCCACTGGGACCAGGTGCGCCGGGTCGCCGGAGTCAGCTGGTTCTCGTCGTAGTGCCAGGCGGCGCCGTCGAGGTACTCGTAGCTCGTCACGTCGAACGGCCCGCCGCCGGTGTTGTCGACCGCGACGACCTGGGTGACCACGTAGCGGTGGAACCAGTCCAGGGCCGGGTTGATCGCCCCCTCCGGCACCCAGTACATGGGGAAGCAGCGCCGGGTGTTGCTCTCCGGGGCCGGCAGCGCCGTGCGGGTGCAGTCCGGCTCCGAGTACGTGATGTTGAGGGTGCCGCCCGTCTCGGTCTGGACGGCCGATACCCGCCACTTCACCATCGGGGCGATGCCTTCCAGGGCGTCCACCCGGTTCACGCGCTGCTGACCGTCGAAGTTGACGTCCGGGGTGGACGCGGTGCCGCCGACCTTGCCGGTGTGCGAGATCGCCTCCAGCCACAGCGACGGGCTGGTGCCGTCGCCGGTGGCGGGGAACGTGTGGGTGAACGTCCACTGGTCCACGTCCCGGTACGCGCTGCCACCCCACACCTGCGTGCTCACCGAGGCGAGCCGCTTGCGGCTGAAGAACGACGGCGAGTACTGGTTGGTGCAGGGCGCCGCGGCGCAGATCCGGTCGTACGGCACGTCCGGCCACGACGCGGCGGTGGTGCTGGACAACTTGCTCGCCGCGCAGTCGAAGGTCGAAGTGGGGATGCACCGCTCCGCCACGGAGAAGAGCATGCGGGCCGGCGCGGTGGTGGTGTACTCGGCGCCGTTGCGCAGGCCGTACTCCGCCCGTAGCGGGTAGCCGGCGCGGACGTAGGAGGTGGCCGCGCTCGCGGTCAGGTTGCGGCCGTAATAGTTCGTCTCGGTCTCGTAGTAGTAGGCCATCGAGTTGCCGTCCGGGTCGACGACGTGGTCGAGGTTCCACCGCCACGCCTGCTGGCACCACGACGTGTCGAAGGTGGTGCCGTGGCAGGGCTCGCCCGCGTCATCGCCGAAGACCGGCGCCGTCCAGGCCGACTTCGTCTCCGGCTTGCCGGCGACCCACCCGGGCAGCCGGTTGCGCCCGAAGAAGTACTGCGTGCCGTCCGTGGTGGTGAGCTTCCAGTACTCCCCGTCGTTGTCGCCGTTCACCGCGCCGGTGAGCCGCTCCACCCGGGTGCCGTCGTCGGCGCGCAGCTTCCACGCCCCGGTGGCGTCGTCGCGTACCAGCTGGCCCGAGTGCCCCTCGAGGACCAGCATCATCTCGTCCCCGGCCCAGCACAGGTCGCCGGGCTTGGTGCTCACCCCGTCGTCGGCGCAGCCCCGGTACTGCCGCTCGAGGTAGCCGACCGGCAGGTCGAAGCCCTCACCGACCAGGGAGGGCTGGTTGTTGGTGGAGGCGGTACGCCCGTCGACGTTGCCCGAGCTGTACCCCAGTTCCAGGTCCGGCTCCGGGCCCTCCACCCCGGGCGGGTTCTCCAACGGGTACGACCAGGAGAAGTCGCCGGTCTGCGGGGTCACCTGCCAGCTCGCCGACGGCGACAGGGAGCTGGCCTTGTAGTCGCCGGTGCCGCCCGAGGCGGCGGCGGTCACCGCGTACACGCCGGCCTCCTGGGCCGCCGACCCGCCGCCCGGGGCGGTGGGACCCCGCACGTCCGGCAGCCCGACCGCCACCTGCGCCCGCAGGCGCCCGGCCTGCGTGTCGTTGCGGCTGGCCAGCGGCTGCTGTTCCTGGCAGGCGGGGACCGCCGGCGTGGTCAGGGCGCACAGGGGCATGCGGACGATCCGCAGCCGGGCACCCCAGTCGCCGCCGTACGCGTACCGGAAGCCGGAGTAGTCGACGTCGAGGGTGACGGTCCCGCCGGTGTCGGCTGTGGCGACCTGCAGCAGCAGGCCGTCGACCCGGGCGGCCAGCGCGGCGGAGTGGTCCGCCACGCGGACGCGTACCCGCTCCGGGGCGCTACCGCCGTCGGCTGGCGGGGCGATCGACAGCGGGGTGCCGGGCACGGTGGCCGGCGACACCGGATCGCCCAGCCGCCGCTCCAGGGCGTCGGCAACCGGGACGTCGACCTCAGCGGTCGCCGCCTGCGGCCAGACCACGTCCGGCGCGGCGCGCAGCGCGGCCCGCTCGGCCGGGTCGGGGGCCCGGTCGCGGGCCGGGACCGGGCTGCCCGGCACAGATTTCTGGGCCTGCGGTGCGGGCGGCCGGTAGCTGGCGGCCGCGACCGCCAGCTCCGGGGCGACCAGGATTCCAGCCGCCACGATGGCCGCCAGTGGCAGGCTCAGCGCTGTGCGGCGACCGGGTCGGGGCATGCGAAACATCGGTCCGTCCTTCCCTCTTCCTGCCAGCTAGGCCGACGCCCACGCCGAGATCGTGGCGTCGTCGACCACGCCCTGATAGACCCGCACGTCGTCCACCTCGCCCGGCCAGAAGCCGGTGAGCGACGTGCCCGACCGTGCCCGCCCGATCTGCAGGCCGGCCGCGGCGTGCCACGGTGTGGTGTGGCTGCCGACGCCGGACAGCTCACCGTCGACGTAGACGCGGAGCTGGCCGGTGTCGGCGTCGTACACGCCGGTCAGGTGCGTCCAGGTGTCCGGCACCGGGGTGTGGAACGCGACCGCCTCGTCGTAGCCGTCGGTGCTGCTGTCACTGCCGGCGAGGCCGAACGACCACGTGTTGTCCGACGGCTCGAACTGGAGCACGAACCCGCTGATGGCGGCGCCGTCCTGGCTGACCGCGGTGAGCGGGACGCTGGTCGGGTAGCCGGAGCGCACCCGCACCCAGGCGCCGACGGTGAAGCTCTGGTCCGTACGCAGCACCGGCCCGCCCGCCGACGCGTACCCGGTGGAGCCGTCGGTGCGCAGCGCCCCGCCGACCCGCCCGGCGGTCCAGCTGGCCCCGCCGGTCAGCGTGGCGGTACGCCCGGCGCCCGACGCGTCCGCCGCGACGGTGCCGCCGGTCTCGTCGAGCTTCCAGTTCCCCACCAGCGCCGGTGGCGCCGCGGCGAATTCCCGGATCGTGTCGTCCGACAGCACGCCCTGGTAGACCCGGACGTCGTCGACGTCACCGGCGAACCAGTCGGCCATGGCGCCGTGGTACTTGGCCCGGCCGATGGACAGGGGGCCGGTGGCGTTCCAGGCGCCGGTGTACGCGACGCTGCCGTTCAGCACCCCGTCGACGTAGAGCCGCAGTTGCCCGGCGGACTTGTCGTACACGCCGGTGAGCTGGGTCCAGACGTTGAGTTTGGGCGCGGCGGTGGAGTTCGCCGAAATGTGGGTGCCGGTGGTGGAGCTGTCCGCGGTCACCATCGCCATCGTCCAGGTGTTGGTGGAAGCCCAGTTGCCGAGGCGGAACGAGCTGTTGGCGGTCCCGTCCTGGCCGACCGCCGTGACGTTGCGGGACAGGCTGGTCGGCCGCACCCACGCCGACACGGTGAAGCTCAGGTCGGTACGCAGCACCGCCGCCGAGGTCGCGGCGTAGCCGGTGGTCCCGTCCAGCCGCACCGATCCGGTGCCGACCCGGCCCGACACGTGCGTGGCGCCGCCGGCGAGGGTGGCGGGATGACCACCGTCCGAGCTGTCCGCGGCCATACTGCCGCTGGCCTCGTCGAGTTCCCAGGCCCCGACCGGTATCGTCACCGGCCGTACGTAGAACTGGTAGCCGTAGACCAGCCCCTTGTTACCGGCAGCATCGACCGACCGCACGTAGAGGGTGTTGAGCAGGTCGGTGGTGGGGGTGATGTCGAGCGTCGCCGAGCCGCCCTTGGTGGTCGCGTTGACCCGGTTGGCCGGCGGCTGGGTGTTCAGGCCCCACTCGAACGCGACCACATCGGTGTCGGCCGCGGCCGCGGCGAAGGTGAACGAGCCGGGCAGGCCGGGTGAGCCGCCGTAGACCGGATCGCTCCCGGCAAGGGTTTCCGGGTACGTCGTCGAGGTGACGGTCGGTGTCGAGGCCGGCGGGCTGAGGTCCACGGCGAACTCGCAGTAGCCGGTCCACGGGCCGAGGTTGCCCGCGGTCCCGGTGTCCTCACCGCGTACCCGCCACTTGTACAGACCACCGTTGGCCAACGAGCCCTTCGCGTAGGAGTGGACCGACCCGGAGGCCACCTTCGGGGTCGCGTACTCACCGACCAGTGTGACTCCGTCCAGCGTGTACAGCTGGAAGCGGGCGCCCACGCTCTGCGGGTCCTTGTCGGTGATCTTCGCCCGCATGGTCGCCGTCGTGGTACCGATCACCGGCCGGCTCGCTCCGGTGACGCACGGCAGGCCGGGGTCGAGCGACAACGAGGTCGGCAGGTCCGGCGGGGTGTTGTACTCGACCTCCAGCGTCGGATTGTTCCGGAACTTCTTCCACGCGTACGTGTCGGTCTCGCTGCTGGCCCGTAGGCCGAGCGTGATGTCGTTCCAGCCGCCGGCGGCGGCGTTGACCACGATGGACTTGACGTTGAAGTCCACCCCGCCGGCAGGACAGGAACTGCTGTACCCCTTGGCCACGTTCACCGTGGCGAGCTTGGTGTTCCAGCCCGGCTGCGTGTTCCAGGTGGTGCCGGAGCCGATCGCGCCGGTCCACCACACCTCCACCTGCCGCGCACTGCACGACCACGAGTGCGTCTCGTAGGTGCGGAAGGTGCCGTTGATGATGGTCTTGCCCTTGATCGAGTGGCTGTCCATCCGGAAGAAGGACCGGTTGGTCATGCCGGTCTGGTTCTCGTGCCCGACCCGGGCGATGTCCGTGCTGTTGAAGTAGGAGCTGTTCGGGTAGGCCTTCCACACCGACGTCCACGCCAGGCGCCCGCCCGCCCACTTGATGTTCGGATCGAGGTAGACCGGGAACGTCGTGTCCGACGCGGACAACATCGCCAGGTCCGGCTCGACGGTCAGCTCGTGTGCGGTGCCGCGCAGCCGCATGGCGCGGTGCCGGGCGTTGTGGCCGGGCCCGGTGATGCGCTCCCGCGCGGCGAGCTGATCGTCGCCGGAGGAGTCCCACATCAGCGGCGTGCCGCCGTGGAACACCACCCTCCCGTCGGGCGCGACGAGCTGTAGGTTGCCGGCGGCGTCGACCTGCGTGGCCACGCCGTGCCCACGGGTGGTGTAGCGCAGCGTACGCAGCTCGGGATTGTGGGCCGCCTCGGCGGACTTGACCACCAGTACCTGGGAGAAGCCGTCCACATCGGCGCGTACCACGAGGTCCACGCCGGGCAGCACCTCAGGGTAGGTGGCGGTGTCCCCGTCGAGGGTCGGACTGGGCAGCGACCGCGCCCAGCCGATTTCCAGGCCGCGCCCCTCCGCCAGCATCCGGACCAGGGGAGCGGTGCCGCCGCCGGAGAACTCCAGGTGCACCTCGGTGGCCGCCGGGACGACCATGCCGTCGGCGTGCCGCTGCAGCGTGGTGTCGACGGGGACCCAGGTGTCGCCGCGGCGTACCCGCTGCGGGCGCGCGCTCTGCGTGAGGGTGAACGTGCCGCTCGGGTTGGCGAAGACCTGCTGCGTCTCCGTACGCAGGCCGGTCACCTCGATCCGCTGTCCGGTCGACCGGGCGAGCGCGGCAGCCGACTGCTCCGTCGGACGCTCCAAGACGGTGGACGGCGGCCCCTGTGGTGCCGGCATCGCAGTGGTGGTCCTCGTAACGGCCCCTGCCGGGGCAGCGCTGAACGCCAGAACCGCGGCGGTCGCCAGCGCGAGAAGTGCGTGGGGGGCGGGACGCATGCGGGCCTCCTCCGGGGCCTGGGCCCCCGGGACGACGCGGTGAAGAAAATTTGAGAGGAAGCTATGTCGATGTGGAGATATTTTCAAGCGTCGATTTGCGTGGTCATGCAGCATGCGGTGGCCGCAGGTTGTGCGGGTAGCGGGGGAGTGATCCCGGGCGTGATCGCTCGGCGACGTGGAGTTGCCGTCAGAGTGATCGCCTACGGGATGCCGCAGTGATCAATCAGCGCCGATACGGGCTCACCCCGGGTTGAAGATCAAGCTACCCTCCTCCTCAGTTTCACGGGGAGGAGCCTTTATGAGCGTCCGGACTCGACAGCCGAGCAGGGAGCGGCGTCGTCGCCACGTCCTGTTCCTTGTCCTCGTCCTGCTGGTGTCCAGTGCGGTCCAGGCGGTGGCGGCACCGGCGATGGCGGCGGACGACTTCGACGCGGTGCGCCACCGCTGGCTGCAGCTGCTGACCGACAGCGACACCAATCACGCGGACGACCCGCGCTACACCGGCCGCCTGCCCAAGGTCGGGGAGGTGCAGGGCTTCGTCGATCGCATCGACCCCGATGCCCTTTCGCCGGACAATGCCGCATACGGTCAGCTCTGGCCGACGGAGTTCGTCTACACCACCACGGCAGGCGTGTCCGGCTCGTTCACCCGGCTGGTGCAGATGGCGACCGCCTACGTCACGCCGGGGACCACACTCGCCGGCGACGCACCGCTGGCAGACGCGACGGTTGCCGGCCTCAACGCGCTCGTCCACACGTTGCCGCGCAGCCAGGCGGACCTGCCGCTCCCGCACCCGTCCGGCGACTGGTACGAGTGGGAGATCGAGATTCCCAAGAAGATCACCAACGTCGCGGTGATGATGTGGGGGCACCGGAACCTTGCCGTGAACGACTATCTCTCGGCGATCAAGGTGCTCACGCCGACCTGCACCCGGTCCGGCCGCAGCACCAACGTCAGCGACTACGTCGATCCGAGCCGCGGCGCCAACCGGGTCTGGAAGTGCACCACCGAGGTCATGATGGGCGTCCTCGCCAGGGACGCGGGGGCCATCACCACGGCCCGTGGCGACGCGCTCGAGGCCATGGCGACCGTGCGGGTCGGCGAGGGCGTCTACGCTGACGGCTCGTTCATCCAGCACGGCCGGCACCCGTACAGCGGCGGGTACGGCACCTCGATGGCCCAAACGTACGCGGAGCTGATCTACGCCCTGCACGGCTCGCCCTGGGCGATCGACGGCGCCGCCAGTACCGCGTTCGCCGGTTGGCTGCGGGACGGCCTGCGGCCACTGGTGTATCGCGGCGCGGGCACGCCCGGTGTGCAGGGCCGGGAGATCGCTCGGGCCGGGACGCCGAAGCGGAACGATCCCGCCGAAACCAGCATCAAGAACCATCAGTCCGGGCAGGGCCTCACCCGGGCTGCGCTCATCCTGGCCGAGGCGATGCCCTCAGCCGACGCGCTGCAGCTGCGCAGCATGGCGAAGGGGCTGATCAGCGCCGACACCTTCGCGCCCTATCCGGACGGCTATTTCCTCTCCCTGTTCACCGTCGCGCGGGCGTACGCGGTGATCGACGACGCCGCCATCCAGCCCGCGACCGATCTGACCGCCACCAAGGTGTACGCCGGCATGGACCAGGTCACCCACCAGCGACCCGGGTACATGTTCGGGGTGAGCATGTTCTCCAACCGGATCCTCGACTACGAGACCCTCGGCGAGAATCTGCGCGGCTGGTTCACCCGGTACGGCATGACGCAACTCGTCCTGCCGGACGACCTCGGCCAGTACGACGACGCGTACTGGCCGACGGTGGACGCCACCCGCCTGCCCGGCACGACCGTCTCCACGGCGGCCGGATCCACCACACCTTCCAGTGGCGTGCCGTCGACGGCGAGCTGGGTCGGCGGCGCGGCACTCGATGGCCGGTACGCTGCGGTCGGCATGGAACTGCGGGACCCCTTCTCGGACCTCAGCGGAAAGAAGGCGTGGTTCCTGTACGACGACGAGATCGTCGCGCTCGGTGCCGGCATCACCGGCATCGGCCCCATCGTGACCACGGTCGACCAGCGGCGGGTGAGCGGCAGCGAGGCACTGACCATCAACGGGACACCGCGCTGCGCCACCAACGGCAGCAGCGAGGTGGTCGAGGGTGCGAAGAGCGCCCATCTGAGTGGCCAGAACATCGGCTACTACTTTCCGGGTGGCGTGACGCTGCGTTGCAAGCGCGAGGTCCGGACCGGCGCCTGGAGCGAGATCAAGCCTGGCGAGTCCACCAAGCCACACCAGCGGGCATATGTGTCGCTCTGGATCGACCACGGGTCGAACCCGTCGAACGCCTCCTACAGCTACGTGCTGCTGCCCGGCGCGACCGCCCAGCAGGCCGCCGACTACGCGGCGAGCCCGCAGGTCAGCGTGCTGCGCAACGAGACGACGATCCAGGCCGTGCAGCAGAACGCACTCGACGTCATCGGCGTGAACTTCTGGCAGCCCCGGGTGACCCAGCGACTCGACGCCTGGGGGGAGGCGTCGTTCCTGACCGTCGACGACGCGGCAGCGGTGGTGCTCCAGCGCACGGCAACCGCCATCAAGGTGGCCGCGGCGGACCCGACACAGCAGCGTACGGGTGCCCTGCACATGAAGCTCAACACGCCCAGCAACGGGCTGGTGTCGGGCTCGGCCAAGGTGCGGCTGGTGCAGACGGTGCCGGCAATCCTCAGCATCACCTCGTTCCAGACCGCAGGCGCCACCGAGACGGCAGTGCTGGCGACCGATCCGCAGGTGCTGCGCCCCACCCACGACGCGATGGTCTGGAAAGACCACGGCGACACCAACTACGGCACCACCGGCCTGGTCGTGAAGAACACCGGCGACGGCTGGACCCGCCGCAGTTACCTCAAGTTCGACCTCGCCGGCGTGAACCCGGCGGACATCGCCAGCGCCACCCTCCGGGTGCACGGCAACAACACGACCTGCACCGAATGCACCACCGACCTGGCCGTGCAGTCCGCTCCCGACGAGAACGCCACCGGCGGCGCCTGGTCGGAGGACACGCTGACCTGGAACAATGCCCCGCAGCCCGAGGGCGGCCCGATCGGTAACCTCGCCGTCGGCACGACAGCAAGCTACGCCAGTGGCGACGTCACCACATATGTCCGGGTACAGGCAGCCGGTGACGGCGTGGCGACGTTCGTGCTCACCGAGCCGGCACAGACCGGCGAATTCGTCCTGCTCAACAGCGACGAGGCCGCGACCGGCCAGCCACAGCTCGTCCTCACCACCCGCGGCCCGCAGGTGGACAACTGGCAGCAGCCGAACGCGGAGGCGACTCCCATCGGCGACGCGTACGTCGACTCCGACAAACTCGACGCCGTCGGTGGCCAATCCACCGTGAACGCCGTCAAGTACACGCCCAGCCAGCAGCGAATCACGTACCTGACCTTCGACATCGCTCAGTACGGCGCGATCGAGTACGCCAAGCTGGAGTTCCACGCCAAGGTGACGGAGGCCGGAGCCCTCGCCGACAAGGTGGTCGTCTCCGAGGTCGGGGATGCCTGGAACGAGGGTCTGGTCAAGTGGAACAGCAAGCCTGACGTCGGCGCCGCGCTCAAGACGCTGGACGTCAGCGCCACCGGCGGAGTGGTGGGGCTGGACGTCACCGATTACCTGCGGCGCAACGCCGCCGACGGCCGGGCCTCCTTCGCCATCAGCGGCGATCCGGCCGGCAGTCGTAAGTACATCGCCATCACGTCACGGGAGAGCGCCGCGAATCCGCCAAGGCTGGTCCTACGGGCCGAGTACGCCGATCGGCCGGCGCTCGCGGACACGTACGTCGACGCGATGGACCCGGCGGCAACGCACGGCCCCGACAAGGCGCTGGTGGTCGACGCCGGCAACCGCACCGCCCTGCTGCGGTACAGCCTGGACGGCGTGGCCGACCTGAACCGCGTCGCCGTCAACCTGTACGTACCGCAGTGCGCCGTCAAACCAGTCACGCTCACGGTGTACGGCAGCGCGGACGGCGGCTGGACGGAGGGCGGTACATCCTGGGCAACCCGACCGTCATCGACGCTGGCGCCGCTGCGCGAGTTCACGTGCGGAGGCAAGGATCCCCACGTGTCCATCGATGTCACCGGCTACGCGATCAGCCAGTGGCTCGGTGATCAGACGCTGAGCCTGCAGGTCAAGGCAGACGACGAGATCACTGTCAGCAGCAAGGAGGAGTCGGCCAACCCTCCGACGCTGACCATCAAGACCAGCTGACGGTCGCGACGACGCTGGCATGCCCCAAACGCCGCTCCGGCGTCCGGGGCATGCCAGCGTACGGACGACTGAACACGGTGGCCGTCGATCGGCTGGCGGGGCGGCCGCCACCGGCTCGATCAGTAGAGCAGGTAGGCCCGGCGCTGCCGGTCGAAAGCGGCCAGCTCGTCGGCCCACGCGCCCACCACGTCGTCCACGTCAGCACCCGCGTCGATCATGGTGCGCAGCCGGGGCGACCCGGTGAGCTTGTCGATCCAGTACGGCCGTTGGGCGTCCCACGAATCCTGCCGCCAGGCGAAGGCCGCATACCTACGCGCCTCCACCAGCATCGCGACTCCGGTGCGGATCGGGTCGTAGGCGTTCCGGTCCACGACTTTCACCTCGACACCGGCGCAGAGCTTGTTGAGCAGCGCCGGCTTCTGCCCGGCCGCGGTGGGCGAGAAGTACGCCTCGCGGAACTCGACCCCGGGCAGGTCACGAGCGTTGAGCCGGTCGCCCCAGTGGTAGTCGAAGTCGGTGGCGAGCCCGCCGACCAGCTCGAACGGCCGGCAGGTGCCCCGGCCTTCGGTGATCGACGCGACGCCCTCGAAGAGGCAGGTGCCCGGGTAGACGAGCGCCGTGTCCGTGGTGGGCATGTTGGGGCTGGGCATGACCCATGGCAGATCGGTGTCGGCCGCCAACACGTCCCGCTTCCAGTGCCGGCACTGCACCACGTGCAGGTCGACCGACCGCCCCACCTCGGCGGGCAGGAACTCGGCGTTGAAGAAGCGAGCCAGTTCGCCGACCGTCATGCCGTGCTGCTGCACGATTTCCTTCAGCCCGACGCCGGAGGTGTAGCCGGGGGTCATCATCGGGCCGTACGTCCGGCCGCCGATCGGGTTGGGTCGGTCGAGCACGACGTACCGCTTGCCGACCCGGGCCGCGGCGAGCATCGAGGTGTACATCGTCCAGATGTAGGTGTAGAAGCGCGCGCCCACATCCTGGATGTCGAACACCACGGTGTCCATCCCGGAACGCGTGAACATGGCCTCCCACGCGGCCTGCGAGGCGCCGTACGCGTCATAGACCGTGATGCCGGTCCGTGCGTCGATGCCGGTGCCCTCGCTGCCGCCTGCCTGGGCCGAACCCCGGAAGCCGTGCTCAGGACCGAACGCCGCGACCACGTCGACCCGGCCCGAGGCGTGCATCAGGTCGACCAGGTGCCGGTACGAGCTATCGACGCCGGTCGGGTTGGAGATCACCGCCACCTGCTGCCCGCTCAGCTCCCGGAAGTCGGAGCCCACCAGCACGTCCAGGCCCGTCTCGATCCGGCGGATCCCCGGGTCGGCGCTACCGGGCGAGCTGGTCAGGGTCCCGGCGAGGGCCCCGGTGACCGCCCCGGCTCCGGCGAGGAAGGTTCTGCGCTCCATCGGGTGCCTCCAAGCAGCTCAGTTCATCGAAACTTAGCTACCATCCGGCGGTCGGTCAAGGAAGGATATCTACGCGGCTGCCCGGCCTCACCCGAGCAGGGCGAGGAGGCGGCGCAGGGCCGGGTTCGTGCTGTCGCGCGGCCAGGCCAGGGCGACGTCCACGGTGGGCGCCGGGGCGGTGAACCGGCGCAGCCGTACCGCGCAGCCGCAGCGCGCGGGCGCGGCCGGCCGGGACGGCCGCGACCACGTCTCCCTGCGCCACCGCCCGCAGCAGCTGCTCGTCGTCCGGCTCCTGCCGGACGAGCTTGAAGCCGCCGTGCGGCCAGACCTGGGCGATCGTGCGGTCGAACATGCCGGGGCCGTTCTCGCGCGGCCACATCACGGCCGGCAGGTCGACCACCTCGGCCCGGCTGATCCGACGGCGGCCGGCGGCGAGGGGGTGGCCCGCAGGCAGGGCCAGCAGCAGTTCCTCGGTGTCGACGGTCCGGCAGGCCAGCGCCGGCTCGTCGACCGGCGGGCGGACGAACGCCGCGTCGAGCCGGCCGGCGAGCAGGCCGGCCACGTTCGGCGCCGTCCAGGCCGTCTCCGGGACCACCTCGACGTCCGGGTGGGCGGCCCGGAACCGGGCGACCAGCGCGTCGACCCGGCCACCACGCGCCGAACGGGTGTACGCCAGCCGGAGCCGGCCGCCCCGCCCGCGTACCAGGTCCCGGATGCGGGCGGTCCCCGCGTCCACCTCGGCGAGCAGCCGGGCGGCCTCGCCGGCGATCCGCGCCCCCACCTCGGTCAGCGTGCAGCCCCGGCTGGTGCGGTGCACGAGCGGCACGCCGAGCTGGCGTTCCAGGGCGCGGATCTGCTGGCTGAGCGCGGGCTGTGCGACGCGCAGCCGGGCGGCGGCCCGGGTGAAGTGCAGTTCCTCGGCGAGCACCGCGAAGTAACGCAGCCGCCGCAGGTCCGACCAGACGTCCGGCGCGTCGAACATGCGCCGATCATAAGCGGCGCTTATCGCCGGCTGCCCGATCCGTCTTGGACGGCGGCCCGCCGAGCCGGCGACGATCCGAGGCCAACGGCACGAGCGACGGGAGCGGACGATGACGGCAGCGACGGACGTGGTGGTGGTCGGGGGCGGGGTCATCGGGATGACGGCGGCGGTCACCCTCCAGCAGCGGGGAGCGCGAGTGACCGTGCTGGCCGCCGACGATCCGGCGGACACGGTGTCCACGGTGGCCGCCGCGGTCTGGTACCCGAGCCACACCGACCAGGACCCGCGGGTGCTGCGCTGGGCGCGGGAGACGCACACGGAGCTGGGCCGCCAGGCGGCGGACGGCGTGCCGGGGGTGGTCGACCGGCCGACCCGGATGCTCCTGCGCCGCCCGTACGCCGGCCCGCCGTGGTGGGCGGAGGCGTGCGGGGACCTGGTCGCCGAGACGGCGCCGCCGCCGTATACGGCGCTGCTGCGGTTCACCGCGCCGACGGTGGAGATGACTCCGTACCTCACCTGGCTGCGGCAGCGGCTCGAGGCCGGTGGCGGGCGGGTGCTGCGCCGCCGGGTGCGACGGCTCGCCGACGCGTTCGAGATCGCGCCGACGGTCGTCAACGCGACGGGGCTGGCCGCCGGCCAGCTCGCTGCCGACCCGGCCGTGCACCCGGCGCGGGGGCATGTGGTGCTGGTGGCGAACCCGGGCCTGACCGTCTCGGTGCGCGACGAGGACGACCCGGCCGGAATCACGTACGTGCACCCGCGCCGGCACGACGTGGTGCTCGGCGGCACCTACCAGCGGGGGGTGGGGCACACCGCGCCCGATCCGGACACGGCGGTGGCGATCCGGCGCCGTTGCGTCGCGCTGGTGCCGGAGTTGGCCGACGCGCCGGTGCTCGGCGAGCGGATCGGGCTGCGGCCGGCCCGGCACGGCGGCCCCCGGGTCGAGGTGGACCCGGCGAGCCCACCCGGCAGCCGGCTCGTGCACGCGTACGGCCACGGCGGGGCGGGGGTCACGCTGTCCTGGGGGTCCGCCGCCGAGGTGGCGGACCTCGCCCTGGGTGGTTGACCGGGCCTGCCTGGCGCGGGGCCGGCGGTGCCGGCTTTGACTCGCACATGATTTGCTGCCCTCCGGCCGGCAACTCGGCAAGACTGATGAGCGTGATCGAGGTGTGGTACTTCGCCGACTGCCCGAACCACGAGGGCCTTGTGCCGCATCTGCGGGCGCTGCTCGATTCCGTTGGGGTTGACGAGCCGATCCACGAGCGCGTGGTGGAGACCGACGAGGAGGCCCGGACGCACCGGTTCCTCGGCTCCCCGACGCTGCGGATCGACGGCGTCGACGTCGACCCGACCGCCGCGCAGCGCACCGGCTACGGGCTGCAGTGCCGGCTCTACCAGGCCGAGGACGGCCTTCGCGGCACCCCACCCGACACGTGGATCCTGGCCGCCCTGCAGCAGCCGGGCCGTGGGTCGGCGGCCGGCTGAGGGGGCGCCCGGTCTCTGCCGGAGGTGTGCTCGCGGGCGTCGGTCCTCGCCTTGAAGGGAGAAACTTCCCCATTCGGGGTTTACTCCGCTGTTCGGGCGTGATGCTGCACCTATGCGAGACGTGGTTGATGTCCCGATCGTGGGCGGGCCGGCCGACGGGCGCACCGCCTCCGTCGAACTCGACGAGCGTGGGTTCCCACCGGCCGAGTTGCACCCGGGTGAGGTCGACGTCGTCGGCGATGGCCTGTATGTGCGGCAGTCCGTCGTCGGCTCCGGGCCGCCCTGGACTTACCAGTGGCAGGCGACCTCGTGATCCGGCCGTCCGGTTCCGATCAGTCGTGGCCGCCCGGGGGACACGTCCTCGGGTTGTCGTCTCGCGCCACACCCGCCGCCGGCAGCCGTCAGGGCTGACGCGGCCCGGGGTACGACCGGCGACGTACGGCGGATGTCGTTGCCGGGCCGACGACGGCAACCGTAGCGACGGGCGACGCTCGGGGCAGAGGGCGAGCAGGAGCGAGCCCGATGCCGAGGGAGGTTGCGATGTTGGCGGAAGTAGTGGGTTACGCGTATGCCCACCATGGCCCCGGATGGGGAGAGGGGTACGGCCCCTGGGACGGCCGAGCAGGCTGGTGGCTGATCTTCCCTGCCCTGTTCTGGCTTCTGGTGCTGTCGTCGCTGGGCTATCTGATCTACCGCAGGTCGCCGACGCGGTCGGCGCGCAGCGCGGCAGAGCGGGTCCTCGCGGAGCGATTCGCGCGCGGCGAGATCGGCGAGGAGGAGCTGAGGCAGCGACGGGCCGTACTGCGGGGCAAGTCCTGACCGTGTCCCGCGACCCCACCGGCTCCTCGAGCCCGGATCCGAGGAGGCGGCGGCGTAGGCGCCGGGGTGACCTGGCGCCTACGCGGCCGTGCACGATCACCCGGCGTACCTCATCGTTCGCCCGGGCTGAGCGCCGTCCGGCGGCGCCACGACGAGCGGATTTTCCGCCCGATCAGTACGGCGGCGACAATTCCCGGTCCACAGTGAACCGCCAGCACGCCGGCCAGGCTGGGGCCGCCCCAGTCCAACCGGTAGTCGGCCGGATCCGTCATGTTGATCACGAACGGCTCGACGGCTGCACGACCGATCAGGTAGAGCCCGAGCAGCATTCCGAAAGCGGTGAGGATCCTCTTCATGCCCGGGACGCTAGGAGGAGATCGCGCGGCTCCGCGTCACACCCCGGTACCATCTTCCGCCTCGTACCAGGGCGGTAGCCGCCGCGGCCGACACCGCACGCTCACCCCGGCCACTGATGACCATGCCAGGCGCGAAACCCGCCTTCGCCCGCGGTCAACGGTGTCAGACGAGAAGGTGCCGGATTACGGACTTTGGTCCCGACAGGTGGGGACCGCAGCCCCCCGATCTTGCGGTTGATATCGCGGACGCTGGTGGGCAGGGCACGCTGCCGCGTGCCGTCGACGACCAACGGGTTGTCGTCTCGCACCACACCGAAGGAGTGACCGACGTGTCACCGCACCCCCCACCAGACGCCGGCCGCGCTCCCGCGACGGACCAGGTGCCCGGTGCGGCACCGCTCCTGGCCGCCCGCCGGTTCCTGACCAGGGAGACGGTCGGCGACCATGGCCGGACGTTGCACCAGGTCGACGGCAACGGGTGGGAGCACTTCTACCGTGACCGGTGGCGCTACGACCGCGTGGTGCGCTCCACCCACGGTGTCAACTGCACGGGGTCCTGCTCCTGGAACGTCTTCGTCAAGGATGGCCTGATCACGTGGGAACACCAGGCCACCGACTACCCCACCACCGGGCCCGACTCGCCGGACTACGAGCCCCGAGGCTGCCCCCGCGGCGCCTCCTTCTCCTGGTACGAGTACTCGCCGTCGCGGGTGCGCCACCCGTACGTGCGGGGGGTGCTGGCCGAGATGTTCCGCGACGGGCTCCGGCGCCTGGGCGACCCGGTGCTCGCCTGGGCGGACATCGTGGAGAACCCGCTCAAGGCGCGCGCCTACAAGATCCAGCGGGGGCGCGGTGGTTTTGTCCGCGCCAGCTGGGACGAGGTGATCACCATGGTCGCCGCCGCGCACGTGCACACCACGAAGACGTACGGGCCGGACCGGGTCGTGGGCTTCTCGCCGATTCCGGCGATGTCGATGGCGTCCTTCGCCGCCGGCACCCGCTACCACGCCCTGCTCGGTGGCACCCTGCTGAGCTTCTACGACTGGTACGCCGACCTGCCGATCGCCTCGCCCCAGATCTGGGGTGACCAGACCGACGTGCCGGAGGCCGGGGACTGGTGGAACGCCACGTACCTGATGATGTGGGGTTCGAACATCCCGGTGACCCGCACCCCGGACGCCCACTTCCTGGCCGAGGCGCGCTACCGGGGCACCAAGGTGGTCGCGGTCAGCCCCGACTACGCCGACAACGTCAAGTTCGCCGACGACTGGCTGGCGCCGCATCCGGGCACCGACGCCGCGCTCGCCATGGCCATGGGTCACGTCGTGCTCACCGAGTTCTTCCGGGACCGCGCGGTGCCCTACTTCGTCGACTACGTGCGCCGCTACACCGACCTGCCCTTCCTGGTCACCCTCCGGGAGACCGCGCGGGGCGTGTGGGCCGCGGACCGCTTCCTGACCGCCGCCGACCTGGGCGAGGCGGACGGCGCGCACAAGACCGTGCTGGTCGACGAGCGCACCGGAGACCTGGTCGTGCCCAACGGGTCGCTCGGCTTCCGGTACGGCGAGGCCGGCGAGGGCCGCTGGAACCTCGACCTCGGCGACGTGGTCCCGGCACTGGGCCTGCTCGACGTCAGCGACGAAGCGGTGGAGATCGACCTGGCCCGCTTCGACGTCGGCGACACCGAGGGCGGCGCGACCATGCGCCGCGGCGTGCCGGTCAGGCGTGTCGGCGAGCACCTGGTCACCTCGGTCTACGACCTGGTCATGGCGCAGTACGGGGTGCGCCGCGGTGACCTGCCCGGCGTGTGGCCCACCGGGTACGACGACGCGGACGCCCCGAACACCCCGGCCTGGCAGGAGCGCATCACCGGCGTCCCGGCCACGCTGGCCGCCCGCATCGGCCGGGAGTTCGCCCGCAACGCCGAGCGCAGCCGAGGCCGCTCGCTGATCGTCCTGGGCGCCGGCGCGAACCAATGGTTCCACTCCGACATGACCTACCGCGCGTTCATCTCCCTGGTCACCCTGACCGGCTGCCAGGGCGTCAACGGCGGCGGCTGGGCGCACTACGTCGGGCAGGAGAAGGCCCGGCCGATCACCGGCCAGCAGCACATGTCGTTCGCGTTCGACTGGCACCGGCCGATGCGGCACCAGGCCAGCACCCCGTTCTGGTACCTGCACACCGACCAGTGGCGTTACGAGCGGGTCCGGGCCGACGAGCTCTCCTCACCGCTGGGCACCGGCCGGTTCGCCGGCATGACCTTCGCCGACACCGTCGCCGCCGCGCAGCGGATGGGCTGGAGCCCCGGACACCCCGCGTTCAACCGCAACCCCCTCGACCTGACCGACGAGGCGGCGGCGGCCGGGGTGACGGTGCAGCAGCACATCGTCGCCGAGCTGACGGCCGGCCGGCTGAAGGCGGTGGCCGAGGACCCGGACGACCCGGCGAACTTCCCGCGCTGCCTGACCCTGTGGCGGGCCAACCTGCTCGGCTCCTCCGGCAAGGGCAACGAGTACTTCCTGCGGCACCTGCTCGGCGTGGACTCGTCGGCCAGCGCGGCCGAGTGCGACCCCGACCACCGCCCCCGCGACGTGGACTGGCGCGAGGAGGCGCCCACCGGCAAGCTCGATCTGCTCACCGCGATCGACTTCCGGATGACCAACACCGGCCTGCACTCCGACGTGGTCCTGCCCGCCGCCACCTGGTACGAGAAGCACGACATCTCCACCACCGACATGCACCCGTTCGTGCACGCGTTCAGCCCGGCGGTCGACCCGCCCGCCGACGTGCACACCGACTACGACGCCTTCCTCGCCCTGGCCGACAAGGTCAGCGAGCTGGCCGCAATCCACCTGGGGGTGCGCCGCGACGTGCTGGCCGCGCCGCTGCAGCACGACACCTCCGACGAGCTGGCCATGCCGAGCGGCCGGGTGCGGGACTGGAAGGCGGGCGAGTGCGAGCCGCTGCCCGGCGCCACCATGCCGAAGCTCATCGAGATCGAACGGGACTACACCCAGATCGGCGCGAAGATGCGGGCCGTCGGCCCGCTGCTCGACACGCTGGGCACCACCACCAAGGCGCTCACCGTTGACGTGACCGCCGAGCTGGAGTACCTGCGACACCAGAACGGGGTGATCACCGACGGGCCCTTCGCCGGCCGGCCGTCGCTGGCCACCGCCGACCGCATGTGCGAGGCGATCCTGGCGCTCTCCGGCACCACCAACGGCCGGGTGGCCTCGGCCGGCTTCGACGCCCTGGAGAAGCGGACCGGCCGGCCGTTCGCCGACCTGATCGCTGGGCACGAGCACGACCGGATCACGTACCCGGACACCCAGCGGGCGCCGCAGCCGGTCTTCACCAGCCCCGAATGGTCGGGCTCGGAGAAGGGTGGCCGTCGCTACTCGCCGTTCACCCTCAACGTCGAACGGCTCAAGCCCTGGCACACGATCACCGGCCGGCAGCACTTCTTCGTCGAACACGACTGGGTGGCCGAGCTGGGGGAGCAGCTGCCGGCCTTCCGGCCGCCGCTGAACATGGCGCGGCACTTCGGCAAGCCGGGCGAACTGGTCGACGGCGGGTTGACCGTACGCTTCCTGACCCCGCACGCGAAGTGGTCGGTCCACTCGATGTACCACGACAACGAGCTGATGCTGGCCCTGTCCCGGGGTGGCCCGGTGATCTGGCTGAGCGTGGCCGACGCCGCCAAGATCGGCGTACGGGACAACGACTGGATCGAGGCGCACAACCGCAACGGTGTCGTGGTGGCCCGGGCCGTGGTCAGCCACCGGATGCCCGAGGGCACCGTGTTCCAGTACCACTCGCCGGAGCGCACGGTCAACGTGCCCAAGGCGGAGAAGAGCGGCCGGCGGGGCGGCTACCACAACTCGATGACCCGGCTGCTGGTCAAGCCAACCCACCTGGCGGGCGGCCACGCCCAGCTCACCTACGCCTTCAACTACTACGGCCCGATCGGCAGCCAGCGCGACGAGATCACCGTGATTCGCCGCCGCGTGCAGGAGGTGCAGTACTGATGAAAATCCGTGCCCAGGTCGCCATGGTGATGAACCTGGACAAGTGCATCGGGTGCCACACCTGCTCCGTGACCTGCAAGCAGACCTGGACCAACCGCGACGGCACCGAGTACGTCTGGTTCAACAACGTCGAGACCAAGCCGGGCATCGGCTACCCGAAGCACTACGAGGACCAGGACCGCTGGCACGGCGGCTGGCAGCTCGACGACAAGGGCCGGCTGAAGCTACGCTCCGGCGGCCGGCTCAAGCGGCTCAGCCGGCTGTTCGCCAACCCGGACCTGCCCTCCATCGACGACTACTACGAGCCGGCCACCTTCGACAAGGACATCCTGGTCAACGCGCCCGCCGGTCTGAAGGACACCCCGGTCAAGCGGCCCCACTCCGCCCTCACCGGTGAACCGATGGCGGTCACCTGGGGCGCCAACTGGGAGGACAGCCTCGGCGGAGCACACGAACACGCCGGCGGCGACCCGAACATCGCCCGCATGCCGAGCGAGGCGGCCGCGAAGGTCAAGTTCGAGTTCGAGAAGACCTTCATGTTCCACCTGCCGCGCATCTGCGAGCACTGCCTCAACCCGGCGTGCGTGTCGGCCTGCCCCTCGGGCGCGATGTACAAGCGCGAGGAGGACGGCATCGTCCTGGTCGACCAGGACCGCTGCCGCGGCTGGCGGATGTGCGTGTCGGCCTGCCCGTACAAGAAGGTGTACGTCAACCACACCACCGGCAAGGCGGAGAAGTGCACCTTCTGCTTCCCGCGGATCGAGGCGGGACAACCGACCATCTGCTCGGAGACCTGCGTCGGCCGGCTGCGTTACCTGGGCATCGTCCTCTACGACGAGGACGCCGTGCTCGCCGCCGCCTCCGTGGCCGACGAGCGCGACCTGCTCGACGCGCAGCGCGCC
Source organism: Micromonospora yasonensis (assembly GCF_026013475.1). Classification (GTDB taxonomy): domain Bacteria; phylum Actinomycetota; class Actinomycetes; order Mycobacteriales; family Micromonosporaceae; genus Micromonospora; species Micromonospora yasonensis. The sequence continues at coordinate 23,938 of NZ_JAPDPH010000079.1, forward strand.
GTGTTCCTCGACCCGGCCGACCCCGCCGTTCGGCAGGCCGCCCGCGAGGCCGGGATGCCACCGGACTGGCTGGACGCCGCCGAACGGTCCCCGGTGTGGCGGCTGATCAGCGAGTACCAGGTGGCGCTGCCGCTGCACCCGGAGTACCGGACGCTGCCCATGGTCTGGTACATCCCACCGCTGTCGCCGGTGCTGGACGCGGTGGGGCAGGCCGGCCGGGACGACACCGACGCCGACGACGTCTTCCACACCATCCGCGACCTGCGCATCCCGGTGGAGTACCTGGCCGAGCTGTTCACGGCCGGCGACGTCGAGGCGGTCGCCGGCGTCCTGATGAAGCTCGCCGCCATGCGCTCCTACATGCGGGCCCGCACCCTGGACGGCACGGTCGCCACCGACCTGCTGGACGGCATCGGCATGACCGCGGACCAGGTGGAGGCCATGTACCGGCTGCTGGCCGTCGCCAAGTACGACGAGCGCTACGTCATCCCCGTCGCCCACACCAAGGACGCCGCCGCCCTCGAAGCCCAGGCCGCCGCCCACCCCGACTGCGCGCTCGACTGCGCCGGTGGCCCGGGGATGACCACCGAGGCCACCGTGCAGAGCTTCCACCTGGTCGACGGCGACGAGGTACGACCCGGCCGTCCCGGACTCCTCTCCCGGCGCGCCGACGGCCGCCGCGGCCTCACCATCAACCCGCTGCGAGGCCGCTCATGACCGCCCCGACCGACCGGCCCCGCATCTTCGAACTCGTCTCGCTGCTGCTCACGTACCCCGATGACGAACTGCTCGACGCGGGCGCCGAACTCCGCGCGGCGGCCGACCGGATCGCCGACGACACCGTGCGGGGGCAGATCGAGGAGTTCCTCGACTGGCTGCTGCGCGCCACCCCGATCGAGGCGCAGCGGCACTACGTCCAGACCTTCGACCTACGCCGGCGCTCCGGCCTCTACCTCACCTACTACCTGCACGGCGACACCCGCAAGCGGGGGATGGCGCTGCTGATCCTCAAGCAGCGGTACCGGGCACACGGCCTGCGGCTCGCCGACGGGGAACTGCCCGACCTGCTGCCCGTGGTGCTCGAGTTCGCCGCCACGGTCGGCCCCGGCGAGGGTGAGGCACCGCTGCGCCAGCACCGCACGGGCATCGAGCTGCTCCGCGCCGCGCTGGCCGAGTCCGGCACGCCGTACCGGCTCCTGCTGGATGCCGTCTGCGCCGTGCTGCCCGAGCTGACCGACGCCGACCGGGCCGCCGTCACGGCGCTCGCCGTCGACGGGCCCCCGCTGGAGACGGTCGGCCTGGAGTCCCTCGGGCACGGCCCGGACTTGCCCGGCGCCGCACTCGCCCCATACCCCGCCTGCTCCCCGTCGGAGGCCCCACGATGACCACGCTCGTCTGGATCGTCCTGCCGTACCTGTGCCTCGCGGTCTTCGTCGCCGGTCACGTCTGGCGGTGGCGCCACGACCAGTTCGGCTGGACCACCCACACCAGCCAACTCCTGGAGAACCGGCTGCTGCGCCTCGCCTCGCCGCTGTTCCACCTGGGCGCCCTCGGGGTCATCGGCGGGCACGCCATGGGTCTGGTCGTGCCCGCGTCGCTGACCGAGAAGATCGGGATCAGCGAGCACCTCTATCACCTCACCGCGGTGTGGGGCGGCACGGTGACCGGCGCGATGCTGGTGGCCGGCCTGGCGCTGCTGATCGCCCGGCGCTTCGTCAACGGCCGGGTCCGCCGGGTCACCACCACCATGGACAAGGTGCTCTACACCGCGCTGGCCGTCATGGTGGCGCTCGGCATGACCGCCACGGTCGGCACGAACCTGCTCGGCGAGGGCTACGACTACCGGGAGACGATCGCCGTCTGGTTCCGGGGGATCTTCTGGTTCCAGCCCGATCCCGCGCTCATGAGCGGGGCACCCCTGGTCTACCAGCTGCACGCGATCGGCGGCTTCCTGCTCCTCGCACTGTGGCCGTTCACCCGGCTGGTACACGTCTGGTCCGCGCCGCTGGCGTACCTGTGGCGGCCGTACGTGGTCTACCGGGCCCGGCGGGGCGCGGTCCCCGCGGCGCAGCCCACCCCGGCTGCGGTGCGCGACCGTGCCCACCTGCCGATCTCCAGCGGCCGGGCCTGATCACCGAGCCGGACGTCGTACGGTGTGAGGATTGATCAGCGGTGGAGGAGACATGGAAGAGGACTACCTGCCCGGCATCTACCTGCAGTTCCTGGAGCGCTTCCCGGAGGTCGCGGAGGCGCAGGGCGCGCTGGCGCGCACGATCCGCGAGCAGAACCCGTTCGACGACCGGACCGACCGGTTGATCAAGCTGGCGGTGGCGATCGGCGCCGAGGCCGAGGGCGCGGTGCGCTCCAACGTCCGTAAGGCCGTGAACCACGGGGCGAGCCTGGACGAGGTACGCGCCGTCGCCCTCGCCGCCATCACCACCTGTGGCTTCCCGACCGCCATCGCGGCGCTCAACTGGATCGAGGACGTCACACGGGCAGCCGCGGACTCCTGACGACGGCAGGATCGCGGGTCGCCTCCGGCTACCCGCGATCCGCCGGGTCCGACCGACGAAGGCCAGCCAACAGCCAGCGGCCGGCGCCGCGACGGCCCGGAGCGGCCCCCACGGCATCCCGGTCCGGCCTGTCCGCCCGCGATGGGTCCTCGACCACCCCGACGCCGACCTGCGACGGTTGTGGCCGCTGGTCACCGACGCGGCGCGCGGCTGCGTGCCGTCGAAACCCGACCGGCCGGGACCTGGGTCCCGATCGATGTCGGGACCTGCTGCCCTCCCGGACACTGACCACACCGGGCAGGGTGATCGCATGATCACACTCCTCCTCACCCTCACCAGCGTGCTGTTGCTGGTTGCCGGGCCAGTCATGATCGCCCAGGGCCTCCTCGGCCGGCGCAGCGTCGCCCAGGAGCTGACCAGTCAGCGGATCGCCTTTCCGGCCACCGGCCTGCCGGCACCGCTGGCCAGGTACGCCCGGGCCCCGGTGCGCACCGGGGTCCAGGCCCGTGCCTACTCGCAGCTCATCGCCGACCATGTGGCTCGGGCCACCGGTGGCCGGACCTATGCGGAGATCGCCGAGGAGTGCCTGGACACGGGCCGCGGCGACGAGCGACTCGACCGGCTGCGGCAGACCGCCTTCATGGGGGAGACCCTGCGCGGGGCGTTGCTCGGGGCCTACCAGGCGTGGCAGGTGAGCATTCTGGTCACCGGGTTGGGTGCTCTGGTCGTGCTGATCGGGGCGGTCTTCCTCGTACTCGCCGCTCACCTGCCGTGATCCGCGGTTCCGGATGCCGAGAGCCGCCACCGCTGCTGCGGTTGAATCCGGATCGTCTGGACGAGCGCGGCAAACGCCTCCGCGCACGACCGTCGCAGCCCGGGTGTGCCTCGTCCCGAGCCGCTGGCTGAGACGTTCCGGCCCCGACCCCTAACCGCGAGCCGTGCGGCATCGTGGTGTCGCCGGGTTGCTTCTGGGGTCCCGGACGCGGCTACGGCATCGACTGTGGCGAATCGGCGCGGGCGCTGTTTGCGCTGGTCAAGGTCTACCTGGTGACACCGCGGAGCCAGTACGCGCGGGCGCACCGGCTTCGCTCGTGGCCGGTCACCGCCGCTTGAGCGAACGCAGCAATCTGAGCGAAGACACGGCGACGGGTCCTCACGATGCTGAGTCCGGTGCCGGGCCGGGAGCCGAGGGGCTGGCGGCGACGGGCATCCAGAGCCTCTGGAGGAGACGAGTGATCAAACTGATGCGACGCGCCGGCGTCGTGCTGGTCGCCGCCGCCGTGGCGGTCGGAGTCGCGGCAGTGCCGGCCAGCGCGCACATGATTGCCACGCCCTACACGGCAGAGACGAAGTTCTTCCACACCGCTTTCCTGGTGACCCATGGCTGCGCCGGCTCGGCGACCACCGCGGTGCGGATGCAGATTCCCGATGGCGTGCACCTCGTCACCCCGGATTCCGTGCCCGGTTGGGAGCTCCAGGTGACGCGGGCGGCCGGTGAGGGCGAGGGCTTCGGCCGGATCGTCGAGGTGGCGTGGGTCGGCGGACCGCTGCCCGACCACGAGCAGAAGCCCTTCGGCCTGGGCTTCCGAATCGATGAGGAGGCGCCCGAGATCCTGTGGTTCCCGACCGTCCAGGAGTGCGAGGTCGGCGAGAACCGCTGGGTGACGATTCCGCCCAGTCTGGCGGAGTGGCACGA
>NZ_JAPDPH010000008.1 GCF_026013475.1 Micromonospora yasonensis
GCCGTGGCGGCCTCCCCGTCGGTACGCAGGGTGTGCCGGGCCGGCAGTTCGTAGAGTCCCCAGCCGGTGCGGGCCGCGACCTCGACGGTCGCGTCGACCTGGTCCCCCGGCCCCGGCTCGGTGAACGCCAGCGCCCGGTCGGCGAGCCCGGTGCCGGCCCGGAACCCGGTGAACGGGTAGAACGCCGCCGCCACCACCGGCGCCGCCGTGGCGGGCAGCCGCCACGACACCGGTAGCCGGTGTACGGGCAGGTCCGGGTTGTGCCGCAGCAGGGTGGCCACCGCTGACTGCATCGGGTCCCAGGTCAGGCCGGTCCAGCGGGCCGTCTCGACGGTGGAGAACGGGTCGAGCTGGCCGGGGTCGCCCACGAACAGCGCCCGCTCGAACCGTCCGGCCACGCGCAGCAACGCGTCCGAGCGCATCTGGTACGCCTCGTCGACGATCGCCCACGGCCAGGTGCCCTCGGCGATGGTGGCCCACTTGGCGGCCGTACCGATGGTGACGGTCGGTCCGCCGAGGTCGGCGACCTTCGCGGCGACCCGGACCGTGGCGTGGTCCTTCACCCGGTCCGACGGCCGGTAGTCGGCCGCGGAGAGCCGGCCGATGCGCAGCTCGGGGGCCTTGCGGACGAGCCGGTCGATGAGGTCGTCAACCTGCTCGTTGGTCTGCGCGACGATGATCAGCGGTTCGCCGGTGGCGGCCAGTTCGGTGGCGGCCCGGACCACGAGCGTGGACTTGCCGGCGCCGGGCGGGGAGTCGACGACCACGCCGCGGTGGTCGCCGGAGCGCAGGTCGGCGAGCACGGCGGTGATGACCCGTTCCGCCTCGACGGCGGGCGGGACCGCCAACCCGGCGCGCATGGACCACCTCCCGACGCTGCCGCCCGGTCGTGGGCGGCGGTCTCGTCACCATACGAGCCCGGCCGGCGGGGGCACCGGCCGGCGTCGCGTCGGCCCCGCTGACCCGGCGTTGGTCAGCCGAGGGGCACGGCGGGCACGGCCCGCCCCGGCTGTGCGGGAACGGCCACGCCCAGGGGCGGCAGGGTCACCGTGACGACGAGTCCGCCGCCGTTGCGGGGCTGGGCGTGCACGGCGCCGCCGTGCGCCTGGGCCACCGCCCGCACGATCGACAGGCCGAGCCCGAAGCCGCGCCCGGCGCCGGCCCGGTCGGGGCCACGGCCGGACGGTGGCCCGGCCACCCGGTCCTGACGCAACCGCCGGAACGGTTGGAAGATCGTTTCGAGGTCGTAGCTGGGCACGACGGGGCCGGTGTTGGCGACCACCAGGATGGCGCGGCCGTCGGCGGTGCCGGTGCTGACCTCGATGTCGCCACCGGCCGGCAGGTTGTGCCGGACCGCGTTCTCCACCAGGTTCTGCGTAAGGCGTTCCAGCAGCACCGGGTCGCCGGCCGTGGCGGCGGGCGTGAGGTGCCGGCGTACGGTCAGCTCCTGGGTGCCGGCTGCCTGGTCGAGGACGTGGCCGGCGATCTCGGCGAGGTCGACGGGGGTGCGGTCGACGACCTGCTGCTCCGAGTCGGCGAGGGTGAGCAGCCCGTCGATGAGCCGTTCGTGGCGTCCGTTGATCGCCAGCAGGGTCTCGCCGAGTTGCCGCAGCTCGGCAGAGGCGCCCGGCCGGGACACCGCCACCTCCAGCAGCGACCGGTTGAGCGCCAGCGGGGTGCGCAGCTCGTGCGAGGCGTTCGCCACGAACCGCCGCTGGCCGTCGAAGGACCGGTCGAGCCGCTCCAGCATCAGGTCGAACGTGTCGGCGAGTTCCTTCACCTCGTCGCGGGGTCCCTGCAACGCGATCCGCTCGTGCAGTCCCCGCCCGGCCGTGCCGGCGGCGATCCGTTGGGCGGTGCCGGTGATCTGGTGCAACGGTTGCAGCGCCCGCCCGGCGATCAACCAGCCGAAGCCGAGGGCGACCGCCGAGATCAGCAGCAGGGCGAGGCCGCCCTGGGTGAGCAGGGACTCCAGCGCGTTGCGCTTCGCCTCGTCCTGGGCCTCCTCGACCAGGACCCGCAGCTGTTCGGCCGCGCCCACGCCGGGCAGCTTGCCGAACGGGGTCTGGACGATCTGGGCCTTCACCCCGGTCAGCGGCTGCCGCATCCGCTGGTCGACCAGCACGTACGTGACGCCGAGCAGGACCACGCCGGCGAGCAGCAGGAGGCCGCCGTGGACCAGGGTCAGGCGGGCCCGGATGGTCAGTCGTTTCACTGGATCTGATACCCCACTCCCGGCACGGTCTCGACCACCGGTGGATCGCCGAGCTTGCGGCGCAGCTTCATCACGGTCACCCGGACCACGTTGGTGAACGGGTCGATGTGCTCGTCCCAGGCTCGTTCCAGCAGTTCCTCCGCGGAGACCACCGCCCCGCCGGCCCGTACCAGCTCGGCCAGCACCGCGAACTCCTTGCGGGACAGCGGGACGTATCGGCCGTCGCGGTAGACCTCCCGCCTTGCGGTGTCGACGACGATGCCGGCCCGGGTCAGTTTCGGCGGGACCGCCGGCCGGGCGCGCCGGGCCAGCGCGTGCACCCGGGCGGAGAGTTCGACCAGCGCGAACGGTTTGACCAGGTAGTCGTCGGCGCCGAGGGCCAGCCCGGCGACCCGCTCCCGGACGGCCGCGGCGGCGGTCAGCATCAGCACCCGCGTCTCGGCGCCGCTGTCCACCACCGCCCGGCAGACGTCGTCGCCGTGCACCACCGGCAGGTCCCGGTCGAGCACCACCACGTCGTAGTCGTTGACGCCGAGCCGCTCCAGGGCGGCGTCCCCGTCGTAGGCGACGTCCACCGCGAACGCCTCCCGGCGCAACCACTCCGCGATGGAGTCGGCCAGCAGCGTCTCGTCCTCGACCACAAGCACTCGCACGGACCCATGGTGCCGCGCCCACGGATAACACCGGCATAAACCCGGACGGTTACGCCCCGGATACGTCCGCCGCGATCTAGTCGTCCCTGTCGGCCGGCGTTCGGTTGCCGGCCCGGAGAAGGGAGTTGCGCCATGCGCCGACTCAGGTCGGGCACCCTGTTCGTACCGCCGCTGCTGTTCGGTCTGGCGGTCGCGGGCTGCGGTGCGAACCCGGATACGCCCCAGGTCGCCACGGCTGGCGGCGTCGCGGCCGGTGCGTCGCCCAGTGCCAGCGCCAGCGTGAGCGACGAGGACCGGCAGCGCGAGTTCGTCAAGTGCATGCGGGAGAACGGGGTCGACCTGCCGGACCCGGAACCGGGCCAGCGCGGGATGAAGATTCAGATCGGCGCCGGCATCGACAAGGAGAAGGTGCAGCCGGCGATGGAGAAGTGCCGTTCCCTGCTGCCGAACGGTGGCGAGCGGCCGAAGCTGACCTCGGAGCAGGTGGAGAAGCTGCGGGAGCTCGCCCGGTGCATGCGGGAGAACGGTGTGCCGGACTTCCCGGACCCGGGCGCGGACGGCAGCCTCCAGCTCAACGGCGTCTTCAAGATGGACGACCCGACGATCAAGGCGGCGATGGAGAAGTGCCGGCCGGAGGGCGTACCGGTCATGATCAGGGGTGGGGCGGGGTGAGCGCGGACACCACGGCACCGATCACCGCGGCGACCGCCACCGCGCCGGCCCCGGCCGGCGCGGGCCGGGGCCGCCGACGCCGCTCGCGTACCCCGGTCGTGGCCGTCACCGCGGTGGTGGTCGCCGCCGCCGCGGGCGCCGCGGCCGTCGTCGGTCTTGGCGGCCGCGACGGGGGTACGGCAGCCAGCGGCGGGCTCCCGCCGGCGACCGCCAAGATCACCCGGCAGACGCTGGTCGACTCGCAGACCTTCGACGGGGAACTCGGCTACGGCCAGACCCACACCGCCACGCTCCGCGCCCCCGGCACGATCACCTCGCTGGCCGGCACCGGAAGCCAGGTCAGCCGGGGCAAGCCGCTGTTCGCGGTCGACAACGCCCCGGTGGTGCTGCTGTACGGCGGGCTGCCGGCGTACCGGACGCTGGCGGCCGGGGTGTCCGGCAGCGACGTGAAGCAGTTCGAGAAGAACCTCGAGGCGCTCGGCTACTCCGGGTTCACCGTCGACGAGGACTACACCTCGGCCACCGCGGACGCGGTCAAGCGGTGGCAGGAGGATCTCGGCCGGCCCGAGACCGGCCGGGTCGAGCTCGGCCAGGTCGTCTACGCCGACGGCGCGGTCCGGGTGGACACCCACAAGGCGGAGGTCGGCAACCCGGCCCAGCCCGGCCAGGAGGTGCTGACCTACACCGGCACCGCCCGGGTGGTGTCCGTCTCCCTCGACGTCGACGACGAGCGGCTGGCGAAGCCGAACGCCACGGTGAGCGTCACCCTGCCCAACGGCAAGGACGTCGCCGGGAAGATCGCCGACACCGAGACGGTGATCGAGAACAACAACGGAGGTGGGAACGGCGGGTCCGACCCGGTGACCAAGATCGACGTCACCGTGACGGTCGCCGACCCGAAGGCGCTGACCGGCTTCGAGCAGGCCTCGGTCAAGGTGGCGTTCACCGCCGACGCGCGCAAGGACGTGCTGACCGTGCCGGTCGCCGCGCTCCTGGCGCTCGCCGAGGGCGGCTACGGCGTGGAACTGGTCGAGGGCTCCAGCACGCGGATCGTGGCGGTCGAGACGGGGCTGTTCGCCGCCGGCCGGGTGGAGATCTCCGGTGCCGGGCTCAGCGAAGGGGCCGTCGTGGGGATGCCGACGTGACCGGCGAGGCGGACGCCGTCATCGAACTCGACGAGGTGACCAGGGTCTACCCGGGGGGCGTACGGGCGGTCGACGGGGTCTCGCTCACCATCCGGTACGGCGAACTCGCCGCCATCGTCGGCCCCTCCGGGTCGGGCAAGTCCACCATGCTGCACCTGATCGGCACCCTGGACCGCCCGTCGACGGGCCGGGTACGCATCGCCGGACACGACGTGGCGACCCTCGGTGACCGGCAGCTCTCCGCGCTCCGCTCGTCCCGGATCGGCTTCGTCTTCCAGCAGTTCCACCTCGCCCCGGGCGTACCGGCGCTGGACAACGTGGCCGACGGGCTGCTCTACGCGGGCGTACCGCTGCGGCAGCGGCGCCGGCGCGCGGAGGCCGCGCTGATCCGGGTCGGGTTGGGGCACCGGCTCGACCACCGGCCGCACGAGCTCTCCGGCGGTGAGCGGCAGCGGGTGGCGATCGCCCGCGCGGTGGTGGGTGCTCCGCCACTGCTGCTCGCCGACGAGCCGACCGGCAACCTGGACTCCACGTCCGGTGCCGGAGTGCTGGAGCTGCTGCGCGAGCTGCATGGGGCCGGGACCACGGTCGTGGTGATCACCCACGACCTGGAGATCGCCGCCGGCCTGCCCCGTCAGATCCAGATGCGCGACGGCCGGGTCGTGGCCGATCACCGGGCGGCGGGGGTGCTGCGATGAGCCGGCCGGAGCGGCTGACGCCGGCGCGGCTGCGCCCGCGCGACATCGTGCGGGTCGGCAGCGTCGGGTTGCGTACCCGGCCGTTGCGGGCCTTCCTGTCCGCGCTCGGCATCGCGATCGGGATCGCCGCCATGGTGTCGGTGGTCGGGATCTCCGCGTCGTCCCGGGCGGAGCTGGACAACACGCTCGCCAAGCTCGGCACCAACCTGCTGACCGTGGGTCCGGGCCGTACGCTCTTCGGCGACAACGCCCAGCTGCCGACCGAGTCGGTGTCGATGATCAAGCGGATCGGCCCGGTCGAGCGGGTCGCGGCCACCGCGCTGCTCGCCGACGCGAAGGTGTACCGGTCGGATCTGATTCCCCGTGGGGAGAGCGGAGGGATCGCCACCCGGGCCGCCAACCTGGAGTTGCGGGACACCGTCGGGCTGGAACTGGTCAGCGGCAGCTGGCTGAACGCCGCCACCGGGCGCTACCCGGCGGTGGTGCTCGGCGCCACCACGGCGCAGCGGCTCGGGATCGGCACGGCCGACCCGGACGTGCGGATCCAGATCGGTGGACGCTGGTTCTCGGTGGTCGGGATCCTGGCGCCCGCGCCGCTGGCCCCGGAGCTGGACCTGTCCGCGCTGATCGGCTGGGAAGCCGCCACGTCGTACCTCGACTTCGACGGGCACCCGACCACGGTCTACGCCCGGACGCTCGACCCGGCGGTCGAGGCGGTACGCGGGGTGCTCGGCGCCACGGCGAACCCGGAGGCGCCGAACGAGGTGGAGGTGTCCCGGCCGTCCGACGCGCTCGCCGCGAAGCAGGCCACCGACGCGGCGTTCAGCGGGCTGCTGCTCGGGCTCGGCGCGGTCGCCCTGCTGGTGGGTGGCGTCGGGGTGGCGAACACGATGGTCATCTCGGTGCTGGAACGGCGCGCGGAGATCGGCCTGCGCCGTTCGCTCGGCGCGACCCGCGGCCAGGTACGTACCCAGTTCCTGGCCGAGTCGCTGCTGCTGTCCGCCCTCGGCGGCGTCGGCGGCGTGCTGCTGGGCAGCGGAGTCACCGGCGGCTACGCGTTCTCCCAGGCGTGGCCGGCAGTGGTGCCGGTCTGGGCGGTCGCCGGTGGGATCGGCGCGACGCTGCTGATCGGGGCGCTGGCCGGGCTCTACCCGGCGATCCGGGCGGCCCGACTCGCGCCGACCGAGGCGCTCGCCACACCCTGAGCGGCGCCGGGGAGGGCTCTTGGCGGGTTGTGGTCGACCGTGGCCACAACCCGCCAAAGTCGTGCCGTCGCCCATTCGGCGGACCGGCCACGCCTAGCGGGCCGCCGCCGGGCTGGATCGCCTGGGTCGTCAGCCGCGCTCCGATGAGGAGCGGGCGATCGCCGCGAGTTGGGCGCGGGAGGTGACACCCAGCTTGGGGAACGCCTTGTAGAGGTGGTAGCCGACGGTCCGCGGACTGAGGAAGAGCTGCGCGGCGATGTCACGGTTCGACGCGCCGCCGGCCGCGAGCCGGACGACCTGGCGCTCCTGGGGTGTGAGCACGCTGAGCGGATCGCCGCCCTGGCGTGGCGCCGCCGGCACGTCGCCGGTCGCCCGCAGCTCCGCGCGGGCACGTTCGGCCCACAGCTGCGAACCGAGCCGATCGAAGATCTCCAGTGCGCCACGCAGCTGCAGCCGGGCGTCGGCCCGTCGCCGCGCCCGCCGCAGCCACTCGCCGTAGACGAGCCGCGTCCTCGCCAGCTCGTACGGCTGGGCGCCGTCCGCATGGAGGTCCACGGCCTGCGTGAAATGCGCTTCGTCCTCGTCGACGAGAGCACGGCAGCGCAGGGCTATCGCGTCCGACGACGGCTGGCGGACGTGTCGCGCCCACGCCACGTAGCGGGCGAGCGGCTCCCGCGCCTCCGTCGGCCGACCGCTGCGGACGGCCGCTTCGACCTGGTCCGGGGCGGACAGGACGGCGATGCGGGTCAGCGGGACGGCCTGCAACTGTCGCAGGGCGTCGTCCGGCCGACCCAGACCGAGTTCGAGCAGGCCAAGCGCCCAGCGCCCGGTCGCCGCGGCAAGGACCATCCCCTGCTGGTCAGCTCTCGCCACGCCTTCCTCAGCCTTCGCCCGGCAGCCCTGCACATCCCCGAGGTGGGCAAGCACCCAGGCGAGAGAGCAACTGAGGTGGATGATGCGGTGTTCGTGACCCAGGTCCGTCGCCAGCCGCAACCCGGCGTTCAGCGTTGCCGTGGCCTCGCCGTACCGGCAGAGCCACCCCTGCGCGAAACCGTGATCCTGGAGCGCGTTGGCGAGCCAGCCGATCATCCCGCTCCGCTGGCAGTCCGCCACGACGCCGCCGGTGATCTCCTCGGCGAGGGCGGCTCGGCCCAGCATGAGAGACAGCGAGGCCGTGAAGGTCAGTCCGGGCACCCCCAGCCCGGCGCGCTCGTGCCCGTCCACCGCCTCGGCCATGAGGTCGATCCCACTGTCGAGGTCACCGCCCATCAGGCGGGCCAGCCCGAGCGCCCCGACCGCCAGCGGCGAATCGCCTTCGGGGAGCGTGCGGAGACGGGCGGCGGCCTCCTCCGCCAGCCCCGGGTCCCCGGCGAACCAGGCGCAGCGGATCGCTTCCACCAGCAGCCAGGTGGCCCGCTCGGCGGACCGGGCCGCCAGGCTCGGGACGCCGTCCATGATGATCCGGCCCGCCGCGAGCGGCGTGCCCAACTCGAATTCGCGGTGGGCGCGTACCTGGATCAGCGCGGCGACCATGTCCGGGTCGTCGACGTCGGGCGTGGCGCTGTCGGCGAGCGCGGCGGCCCGAACCATCAGTCCGGCGTCACTCGCCGCGAGCGCGGCGGCGGCCAGTCGTCCGGATCGTCGTACCGGATCGGCGGTGAGTTCGGCGGCCCGCTCGTAGCCGGCCGCGACAGCGGCGTGGCCGCCGCGGGTGCGGGCCCGTTCCGCCGCATTTTCCAGCTCTCCGGCGATGTCCTCGTCGGGGCCGAGCGCGGCGGCGGCCAGGTGCCACGCCCGCCGGTCGGCCGCGTCGGCGGCCGGCGAGTGGGTGAGGGCGTCGGCAAGGGCCCGGTGTACGGCGAGGCGCCGGGTGGCCGGCGCGCTCTGGTAGGCGGCAGCCCGGATCAGGGGATGACGGAAGCCGACAACGTTCCCCTTGATCTCGATCAGCCGGTGTCGCTCGGCCGCTCCCAGTCCGTCGAGGGAGGCACCGGCGGCGGTCAGCGTTCCCAGCTCGCCACGGCCGTCCGCCGCCGTGATCAGCAGCGCGGCTCGGGCGGGCTCGGGAAGGGCGGCGATCTGCGCCTGGAACGCCTCCTGGACCCGATCGGCGACGGGTATCGCGCCTACCGGTGACAGTCGTCCCGCCCGCTGCTCGGCGCTGAGCGCGGCGGGCAGTTCGACGAGCGCCAGCGGGTTGCCGTCCGATTCGTCGATGAGGCGCTCTCGCACCTGCGGTGGAAGGTCGCCGGGGAGCAGGGCGGCGGCCGCTGCCCGGTCCAGCCTGCCCAGCCGGCGTTCGGGGAGCCCCACGGCAGGGAAACCCGTGCGGGCGGCGAAGATCATGACGACGCCTTCCGCCTCGAGGCGGCGGGCGGCGAACACCAGCGCGTCGAGGGACGCCTGATCGAACCAGTGCGCGTCGTCGATGAGGCACAGCAGCGCGCCGTCCCCGGCAAGTTCGGCGAGCAGGCTCAGCGTCGCCAGCCCCACCAGGAACCGGCTCTCCGGAGCGACGTCGCCCAACCCCAGTGCGGCGTTGAGCGCGGTGGCCTGCGCCGCGGGCAGCGTGTGGATCCGGTCGAGGCCGGCGCGCAGGAGCAGGTGGAGCGCGGCGAAGGGCAGCATGGCCTCGGACTCGACACCGACGCCGCGCAACACGCGCATGCCCGCTGCCCGCTCGGCGGCGTAGTCCAGGAGCGCGGACTTGCCGATCCCCGCGGGGCCTCGGATGACCAGGGTTCCGCTCCGGCCGGCCTCGGCCTCCGCCAGGAGCCGCTCGATCTCTGCCTGCTCCCCGGCTCGTCCGTGCAACACAGTCAGGAAGCTACCGTCACGATGACTGATTCGGCTCCGCGTGGACCTCCGTAGCTTCGTGATGAACCGCACGTCAGCACTACGAAGGGACCGCCACGATGGCCACCGTCGCCAGCACCGTCCAGCCCGCCGCCGACGCCAAGCTGCTCCGCTTCGCTCTGAAGCAGGATGCGATCGGCTCCGGCGCCAACGGGGTCGTCTACGTCGTCGTCGCGGCGATCTTCGGTGAGCTGTTCGGCCTGCCCGCCGCCTTCCTCTACCCGATCGGTGTCTTCCTGGTCGCCTGGGCCGCCGCGCTGCTCTTTCTCGCCTCGCGAGCGACCCTGAGCAGGGCCGCGGTGGGCGCCGTGATGGCGGTCAACATCGCCTGGGTGGCCGCGAGCGTCGAACTGCTCGTCGCCGGTTGGTTCCCGTTGACCGGCCTCGGCACCGCACTGGTGATCGTGCAGGCGGTCGCGGTCGCCGGCTTCACCGTGCTGCAGTTCGCCGGTCTCCGCAAGAACGGGTAACCCGCCGCGATCGATCAGCGCCCGTTCCCGTGGGGGTGGGCGCTGATTCACGCCGGTATCTCGCTCAGTCAGGGAAACCGGCCCGGTCACCCGTGCCACGCCCGCGCAGCCTCGCCACGAGGGTGCGAGAGGAGCTGCGAGCAGTGCGGACGACCCGGCCGAGTTGGGGCCGGTTCTGCTGGGCGTACACGAAGACCAGCACACCGAGGAAGATCAACCCCGCGAGCCAGGCCAGCCAGTCGCCGAACGAGTCCAGCAGCGGAAGCGTGGCGATCAGGGCGGCGGACCCGGAGAGCGGAAAGACCAGCTGCAACCCGAATTCATACAGGAAGGACCGCCCGGCCCGGTGGTTGGCGTAGAACTCCTCCCAGGTGAGGATCCGCTCGTCGCCGCAGCACTCGACGGCGATCGGCCGGAGGACCTCGACGACGTATCTGTTCGCCGCATCCCGATCCTGCCGACGTCGCAGGATGGTGATCCCGGAGCTGGCGGCCAGGATGGGAACGGTGACCAGCAGGCGCGGGTCGGCGCGGTTCGCCACCACGAAGCCCAGAATCACGGCCACCATGGTCAGGTACGCGCCGACGAGGGCGTGCGACGCTGATGACTTCTGCGCCACGACGGCTCGGATCGAGTTGTACTCGGCAATGAGCAGGTTGCTGCGGTTGTCCGCCCGATCACCCGACACGACCTGTTCCGGATGGGCTACTCCGCCTCGGTGATCGACCACGTCGTTCCACGCCACGCGGCCAATGATGACAGTGGATGGCAACCGCTCGCCGTCCGGGCTACCCCGGTGTCGTCCCGGCGCCGAAGCGCTCGTGGCCCAGTACGGCGAGCAGCCGCAGCTTCTCGTCGCCCTCGCTGCGCGGTGGTGCGGTGAGCACCAGCAGGGCCTGGGACTGGTCCTCGGTGAACAGCGCCTGGCAGTCCAGCTCGATCGGGCCGAGCTCGGGGTGGATGAGCGTCTTGTGATCCGCGAACCGGGTGGCGACCTCGTGCCGTTCCCACAGCTCGGCGAACTCGGGGCTCGCCTTCTGCAGCGCCCGGACCAGCTCACCGGCCCGCGACTGCGGGCCCATCGACCCGTACGCGGCGCGCAGGGTGGCGACCTGGGCGCGGCTCTGCCGGTCCCGGTCGTCCTCCGGGTAGCGCAGCCGCTCGGCGGGATCGGTGAACCACCGGTAGATCTCGCTGCGGGCCAGGCCCGTGTGGCCCGATTTGTCGCCGAGCAGGGCTTCGGCCATCCGGTTCTGCACGAGCACCTCGCCGAGGTTGGACAGGATCAGCGCCGGGGTGTCGTCGAGCCGGTCCAGCACGCGCAGCAGCGCCGGGGCCACGTGCGTGGCCGTGGACACCGAGGTCGGGGCGTTCTGCCCCGCCACCCGGAACAGGTAGTCGCGCTCCTGGCTGGTCAGCCGCAGTGCCCGGGCGAGCGACGCGAGCATCTGTGAGCTGGGCTGCGGGCCGCGCTGCTGTTCGAGACGGGTGTAGTAGTCGGTGGACATGGCGGCGAGCGCGGCGACCTCCTCCCGCCGCAGGCCCGGCGCACGCCGGCGGGCGCCTGCGGCCAGCCCGACGTCCCCGGGCTGCAGCGCCTCGCGGCGGCGGCGCAGGAAATCGGCCAGAGCTGCACGGTCCATGATCCGAGTATCCGCCCCGAGCGGGAGCGGACCAGGGATTGCGGATCCCCCGATATCCGCTCTCTTCATCCGCCCCGGCCGACCGGCCAGGCTCGCGGCATGAACATCTCCGGAAACACGATCTTCATCCCCGGCTCCACGAGCGGCATCGGCCTCGCCCTCGCGCTCGAACTGCAGGCCAAGGGCAACACGGTCATCATCGGCGGCCGGCGTACCGAGCTGCTCGACACCATCGCCGCCGAGCACCCCGGCCTCGACACCGCGCAGATCGACACGGCGGACGCCGGGAGCATCGCGTCGGCCGCGAAGGAGGTGCTGGCGAAGCACCCCGACCTCAACGTCCTGGTCACGATGGCCGGCATCATGCGGATCGAGGACTGGCACCAGCCCGAATCGTTCCTCGCCTCGGCCGAGTCGATCATCACGACGAACGTGCTCGGCCCGATCCGCCTGATCGCCGCGTTCATCGAGCACCTGCGGGCGCAGCCGGACGCCACGATCATGACCGTCTCCTCCGGTCTCGCGTTCGCGCCGCTCAAGGTCACGCCGAGCTACAACGCGTCGAAGGCCGCGATCCACCTGCTCAGCGAGTCGATCCGGCTGCAACTCGCCGACACGACCGTGAAGGTCGTGGAGCTGGAACCGCCGGCCGTCCGTACCTCGCTGCTGCCCGGGCAGGAGAGCAGCGAGTTCGCCATGCCGCTCGACGAGTTCGTGGCGGAGGTGGTCGCGCTGATCGATTCGCAGCCGGACGCGACGGAGATCCAGGTCGAGCGGGTGAAGTTCCTCCGGTACGGCGAGGCGCGCGGCGACTACGACCGGGTCGTCGCGACGCTCAACGCGGCCGACCCGCACGGCAAATAACCTCGACAATTAGGAACAGCTAAGAATTCGATTAGCGGAACCTTACGTACGCACAATTTCGGCACCCAATGTGCCGGCCTGACAGCACAGGGAAGCAACTTCACCGGCTCGTTGATTTTCTCGGGCTTTCCTCACTAATCTTGGTCAGCGTCCGTTCCGGATGTCGGTCTCCATCAGGAGTGCCCCGGGGCGGCCACCGTCGAGTCGCTGGACGTCAACTGGCGTCGCCAGGCGAGCCGGGGAACCACCGCAGGTTTCGGGGTGAATCCGCATCAGCGGTAGGGCGCCTTCCACGCCCGAACCCGTCAGCTAACCCGGTAGGCGGTCGAGGTCGGCACACCGTGGGGTGCGTTGGCCTCGAGTGGAAGGAGCCGAACCCCTTGCCACCCGTACGCCCCGGGCCCGCCGGATCGCGTCTGTTCACCAGAATCCTCGCCGTCGTGGCGGCGGTCCTAGTGGCCGTCGGGCCAGCGGCCCACGCCCACGCGGCACCGTCGGCCGCCGATGTGCAGCGGCAGATCGACGCGGCCTGGCAAAAGCTCGAACCCGTCATCGAGCAGTACAACAAGGTCCGGACGGACCTGGCCGCGAACCAGCGGAGATCGGCCGAACTGAGCCGGCGGATCGAGCCACTCGGCAAGTCGGTGGAGGTCAGCAGGACCCACGTCCAGGAGATTCTGGCGGGGTACTACAAGCAATCGAGGTCGCTTTCCGCATTCAACGTCCTGCTGTCCCCCGGAACGCCGCCGACAGCGCTGGGGGATCAACTCGCGCTCGTGAACCAGGTGGCACATTCGGAGCAGCGACAGATCAACCGGCTGTCGACCCAGCAGGCGACCTACGACGCCGACAAACAGAAGATTGACGCGCTCATCGCGGTACAGCAGCGCCAGCAGGCCCAGTTGGCGGCTCGCAAGACGGCCATCGACGCCGAGATCAAGCGGCTGGATGCGCTGCACAAACAGATCGCCGCCACGGAGAAGGCCGCAGCGGCCAAGGCGGCCGCGGACGCCGCAGCGGCCAGAGCCGCAGCCGCCGCGCAGACGGCGGCCACCACGAGCAGCACCTCACCCATCACGTCGACCAGTTCGCTGTTCATCGGTGGGAAGTGCCCCGCCGTCCCCATCACGGGCAGCGGCGGCGTCGCGGCGAAGACCGCGTGCAAGCAGATCGGCAAGCCGTACGTGTGGGCGGCCAACGGCCCGGACTCGTTCGACTGCTCCGGCCTGACCCAGTACGCGTGGGCATCCGCCGGGGTGCAGCTGGACCACTACACAGGTGCTCAATGGACCGAAGGTGTGGCGGTGAGCAAAGCGAACCTTCGCACGGGTGACCTCGTCTTCTTCTACGCCGATCACCATCACATGGGCATCTACGTCGGCAACGGACTGATCGTCCACGCCCCGCACACCGGGGACGTGGTCCGGATGGCCCAGATGTCGAACATGCCGTACAGCGGTGCCCGCCGCCCCGGCTGACCCGTTCGCGGACGTGATGTAGCGAACAACCTTCGGCCGGCCGATCCTGCCGGCCCGCGCCGGCTGACTAGCTTGGAGGCAGCAGGGAGTCTCTTCGACCCACCTCAGGCCTCGCGCACCGCCTCGGGGCCTTCGGGCACAACCGCCAGGGAGGGCGCATGCAGTCGCGCACCGATCTCATCGAGGACCTGATGGGGCGCTTCCCCCACGTGCCGAGAGAGGCGGTCATCAAGGAGGACCTGCTGCGGGGCGGCCTGGCTTTCGACGACTCGGCGTTGACCGACAACGAGAGCGGGGCCGTCAAGCCCAAGTCGTACTTCATCTTCTCCTTCGACCACCGGACCTTGCCGGACCTGGGCACCGCCGCGCTGCGCAGGCCGCCGGAGGAGATCGTGCTCACCGGCGGCCCGTACGGGCTGCGCCGCACGGTCGTCTCGGTCCGCACCAATCCCGACTCGCCGTACCGGGTCAAGGACGACGGCGACGGCCGCCTGCGGTTGTTCCTGGACGGCCGGCCGATCGCGGACGTCGGGCTGCCCCCGATGCCGGACTACTACCGGCACACGCTGGCCAACGGAAAGTCGGTGATGGAGGTGGCACCGACGATCCAGTGGGGCTACCTCATCTACCTGACCGTGTTCCGGGTCTGCCAGTACTTTGGGGCCAAGGAGGAATGCCAGTACTGCGACATCAACCACAACTGGCGTCAGCACAAGCAGGCGGGCCGCCCGTACACCGGGGTCAAGCCCGTCGACGAGGTGCTGGAGGCGCTGGCGATCATTGACCGGCACGACACCGCCGGCGCGTCGCAGGCGTACACCCTGACCGGCGGCAGCATCACGTCCAAGGTCGACGGGCTGGCCGAGGCCGACTTCTACGGCCGGTACGCCCAGGCGATCGAGGAGCGGTTCCCGGGCCGGTGGATCGGCAAGGTGGTCGCCCAGGCGTTGCCCCGGGCCGACGTGCAGCGGTTCCACGACTACGGCATCCGCATTTACCACCCCAACTACGAGGTGTGGGACAAGCGGCTGTTCGAGCTCTACTGCCCCGGCAAGGAGCGGTATGTGGGCCGGGAGGAGTGGCACCGGCGGATCCTCGACTCCGCCGAGGTCTTCGGGCCCCGTAACGTCATCCCGAACTTCGTCGCGGGCGTCGAGATGGCCGCCCCGTACGGCTTCACCAGCGTGGACGAGGCGATCGACTCCACCACCGAGGGCCTGCAGTACTTCATGTCCCGGGGCATCACCCCGCGGTTCACCACCTGGTGCCCCGAGCCGACCACCCCGCTCGGCAGAACCAACCCACAGGGTGCGCCGCTCGAATACCACATCCGGCTGCTGGAGGCCTACGCCGCGACCATGAAGGCCAACGGCCTGTCCAGCCCGCCCGGGTACGGCCCGGCCGGCCCCGGCCGAGCGGTCTTCTCGGTCAGCTCGTTCATGGACAGTCTGCCCGCCGAACCGGAACCGGAGTCGTAAGGGGCGCCGCCGGCTGTGCGGGACGACACACCCTCAGGTCATCACATACCCGACCGGCACCCCGTCTACCGGGTGAGACCTGCAGGAAGGGACCGCAGCCATGAGAGTTTTGCTCGCGGGCGCCTCGGGCGCCGTCGGTACGCCGCTCACCCGCCAACTCATCGCGGCCGGCCACGAGGTGGTCGGCATCAGCCGCAGCCGGACCAACGCCGAGCGGCTGCGCACCGCCGGCGCCGAGGCTGTGGTGGCCGATGTGCTGGACCGCGAGAACCTGCTCACCGCCGTACGGGGTGTGCGGGCCGACGCGGTCATCCACGAGTTGACCGCTGGAGGACGCCGCCGCGGCGACCGTGGCCGCCATGGAGAAGGGGCGCGCCGGACAGGCGTACAACATCGTCGACGACGAGCCGGTGCGCTGGGGGGACTACCTGGACACGCTCGCGGCCGAGTTCGGGGCGCGCCGGCCGTGGCGGGTTCCGAGCTGGATGCTGCGGCCCATCCCGTACGCCCACGCGATGATGACCACCTCGATGCGCGTCTCCAACGCCAAGGCCAAGCGCGAGCTGGGCTGGGCTCCGGTGGTGCCGACCTACCGCGAGGGCATCCCGCTGATGGCGAGCGCGATGCGCTGACGCCTGATGGCGGCTCACCGCGCCCTGCCGAGCGCGGCGAGCTGCCCGGCGAGATTCTTGTCGTTGCGAGGCGGCTGGCCGCCCTCCCGGGCGATCAGGGCAATCTGGCCTCCAGGACGCCGCTGGTGACCCGCGTGGGTAGCACCTGCTGGTCGGTGCTGGCCGGGCCGTGCACGACCTCTCCGTCCTTCAATTGGAAGGTGCTGCCGTGCCAAGGGCAGACGACACAGGGCTGCCCGTCGACCTGGATCACCTTGCCCTGCCCGAGCGGTCCGCTCTGGTGGGCGCAGCGGTCCAGCATGACGGTGATGTCGGTGCCGTCGCGGTAGACCAGCACCGGCACGTTGTCGACCCGCCTGACCAGCAACTGGGCCTCGGGCAGCGAGTCGACCTCGGCCACCCGGCGCCACCCGTACTCGACCCGGTGCAAGTCCGGCGCGCCCTGGTTGACCTGCGCGGTCTGCTTGTAGACGAGGTGGCCGCCGAGATAACCGCCTGCGCTTACCGTCGCCACACCGAACAATCCCAGCATGCGGCCGAGCCCGTGCCGCCCTCGCAACCGGGCGGCGAGCGAGCCCGCGTAGAGAGCTACCGCCAGGGTGTTCGTGGCGGCGTGCACCAGGCCGACCCGCCGTTCCTCCTGCCAGAGCCATGACCAGTCGTTTATGCCGGTCAGCGCGGCGGGCAGCGCGCTTGCCGTGCCGACGGCGACCAGGGTTGTAGCGGCCTGCTCCTGCCCTCGGGTCCGCCCGGGCATCAGGTCGAGGACGGCGCTGCTCATCCACGCGCCCATCGGGATCTGCACCAGCGCCGGGTGCAGCGGATGGCCCAGCCATACCCCATGCAGGGTGTCCTTGAGCCGTTGCGGCCGCAGCAGCGACCACACCTTGGGCTGCAGCCGGTCGCCCACCCGATCCAGCGCGGATGCCTGCTCCAGCTTGTTCATCAGTGCCGTCCGCATGGCCGGCCATACCCCACCCGCCGGCTCTCAAACCGTTGCCTCTCGGTGCGCTCTAGCGAGCGACCTGATGACCAAAGTGGCTGGACGCCGCGATAATACTGAGTATTATACCCGGTATACTCACGCTGGGTGGTGGACCATGAGCATTCGACATGCACTGCTGGCACTGCTGGCAGAAGGATCCAAGTACGGCCTGCAACTGCGGCAGGAGTTCGAAGCCCGAACGGGCGAGGTCTGGCCGCTCAACGTCGGGCAGGTCTACACGACGCTGCAGCGCCTCGAACGCGAGGGGCACGTCGAGTCCGACGAGGCCGGGCGCGACGGCGCGCAGCGACGGTTCCGGATCACCGCCGGCGGCCAGCGCGAACTGGACCGGTGGTTGCGCACCCCGCCCGACGGCGCTCCCCCACCGCGCGACGAACTCGTCATCAAGGTGCAGGTGGCGGTGCGCATGCCCGGTGTCGACGTACGGGAGATCCTCCAGGTCCACCGCCGGCGCCTGGTCGAGGAGATGCAGCGCTACACGCACCTCAAGGCCGAGGCGGACCCCGACGACATCGCGCTCGGCCTGGTCGTCGACGCGGAACTGTTCCGGCTCGAGGCGGTGGTCCGCTGGCTCGACGCGGCCGACGCCCGGCTCCGCCGCCTACCGGCCACACCCACCACCGACGCGGCGTCGAACGACCGGGCCCGACCGGCCGGCCCCGCCGCCGAACCGGCCGAATCCGCGCCAGCCCGCGAGGAGGCCCGCCGATGAGCGCCGTGCTGAGCATGAGCCAGGTGTCCAAGGTGTACGGCACCGGCAACGCCGCCGTACACGCGCTGCGGCAGGTGGACCTCACCGTCGGCGCCGGTGAGCTGGTCGCGATCATGGGACCGAGCGGCTCCGGCAAGAGCACCCTGCTGACGATCGCCGGCAGCCTGGAAGAACCGACCGACGGTACGGTGCTGGTCTGCGGTGACGACGTGTCGACCATGTCCGCCGACGCGCAGGCCCGGATGCGCCGCCGGTCCATCGGCTTCGTCTTCCAGGACCTGAACCTGCTCGCCGGGCTGTCCGCCGTGGAGAACGTGGCGCTGCCGCTCGAACTCGACGGCATGGGCGCGCGGGCCGCCCGCGCCGCCGGCCTGCGCGTACTCGAGGAACTGGGGCTGGCCGAGCGGGCCGCCCACTTCCCCGACGACCTGTCCGGCGGCGAACGCCAGCGGGTCGCGATCGCCCGCGCGGTGGTCGGCGACCGGCGGCTGCTGCTCGCCGACGAGCCCACCGGCGCGCTGGACTCGACCAACGGCGAAGCGGTCATGCGGATGCTGCGCGCGGCCTGCAAACGCGGGATCGCCGGGGTGATGGTGACTCACGACGCGCAGCTCGCCTCCTGGGCCGACCGGGTGGTGTTCCTCCGCGACGGCCGGGTCGTCGACCAGACCGCGCCGTCGGTCGGCCCGGCCACCCTGCTCGCCGGGGACGTGGCCCCGTGACGGCGACCGCCACCCCGTCGGCCGCGCCCAAGGCGGTGCCCCGCCGCGCCCCGGGCGGTGGCCTGCCGGCCCGCCGGGCCGTGATCCGCTGGGCGGTACGGCTGTTCCGCCGCGAATGGCGCCAGCAGGTGCTGGCCCTCGCGCTGCTCACCGTCGCCGTCATCGGCGCGACCTTCGCCGTCTCCGCGACCTACAACATGGCCTCGACGAGCGATGCGAGGTTCGGACGCGCCGACCACCTTCTGCAGTTCGAGGGCGGCGACCCGGCCGAGCTCGGCTCCCGGCTCGCCGCCGCACGACAGTGGTTCGGCACGATCGACGCGATCGGCCACCGCTACGTGGAGGTGCCGGGCCTGTTCGACCCGGTCGACGCGCGGGCGCAGGACCCGCGCGGCGCGTACGGCGCGCCGATGCTGGCGGTGCGGCAGGGCCGGTTGCCGGCCGGCGCCGGCGAGATCGCGGTCACCGACGGGGTGGCCCGTACGTTGCGGACCGAGCTCGGCCGGCGGCTCCCCTTCGACGGCCACGACCGGCTGGTCGTCGGGGTGGTGGAGAACCCCAAAGACCTGACCGACGAGTTCGCCCTCGTGGACCCGGCGCACGCCGACCCGCCGCAAACCGTCACCGTCCTCGTCACCGGGACCAAGGACTCGCTGGAGGCCTTCCGCAACACCATCGACGGTCCCCTCGTGCGCGAGTCGCGGCCCGGCACGACCCGTACCGTGGTCGCCGCCGTCACCCTCGCGCTGGCCACCGTCGGCCTGCTGCTGGTGTCGCTGGTCGCGGCGGCCGGGTTCATCGTGGTGGCGCAACGCCGGCTGCGGCAGCTCGGCATGCTCGCCGCGATGGGTGCCACCCGGCGGCACCTGCGGCTGGTGCTGCTGGCCAACGGCACCGTCGTCGGCGCGGTCGCGGCGCTGCTCGGCACCGCCATCGGCGTCGCCGCCTGGCTGGCCGTCGCCGGGCAGGTGGAGACGGCCGCCGGGCACCACATCGACCGGTTTGACCTGCCCTGGCCGACGATTGGCGCGGAGATGCTGCTGGCCGTCGCCACCGCCACCGCCGCGGCGTGGTGGCCGGCGCGGGCCATCGCGCGTACGCCGATCATGAGCGCGCTGTCGGCCCGGCCGCCGCGGCCCCGCCCCGCCCGACGCACCGCGGTGGCCGCCGTGGTCCTGCTCGCCGCCGGCGTCACCTGCCTGGTGCTGTCCGGCGGAGACAACCCGGCCCTGATCTCCGCGGGCACCGTCGCCACGGCCGTCGGGGTGCTCTTCGTCGGCCCGGCGGCGATCCGGTTGCTGGCCGCGGCGCGCGGCGGGATGCCGGTGGCCGTCCGGCTGGCGTTGACCGACCTGGTCCGCTACCAGGCCCGGGCCGGCGCGGCACTCGCCGCGATCAGTCTCGCCCTGGGGATCTCCGTGGCGGTCGTCGCCGGGTCCGCCGCCGCCGAGCACCAGGCCAAGCAGGCCGCCGGGCTGGGCAACCTGGCCGACAACCAACTCCTGGTCCGCATCGGCCGACCCACCCCGGTGATCCCGGTACGCACCCCGGCGGAACTGGCCAGCCTGCAGGCCCAGGTCGACGCGATCGCCGGCAACCTCGACGCGCCCACCGTGACCCCGCTCGACATGGCGGTGGTGGCGGCCGACACCGAGCCGGGCCAGAACGGCAGCCAGCCCGGCCATCCGGCCGTCGAGATCGGCACCCCGGTCGCCGACGGCCAGGCGATGACGACGTACCCCCTCTACGTGGCCACCCTGGAACTGCTCCGGCTCTACCGGCTCGACGCCACGGCCGTCGCGGCCGACACCGACGTGCTCACCGTCCGCACCGGCGCCCTTGAACTGGTGAACATCCCCGAACGCCGCGTCTACCCGAAGACCCAGGCGCTCCCGAACCCCCGGTACTCCTCGATGCCGAACTCGCTGGTCACCGCGAGCATGATGGCCCGCCACGGCTGGCAGCCCGCGCGGGTCGGCTGGCTCCTCGACGCGGACCACCCCCTCACCGAGCAGGAACGGACCACCGCGCAGAACGTCGCCGTGAGCGCCGGCCTCACCATCGAGTCCCGCCACGAGCGGGCCTCGCTCACCGGGCTGCGGACCGGGGCGGTCGCCGCGGGCGTGCTGCTCGCCCTCGGCATCCTGGCCATGACCGTCGGCCTCATCCGCGGCGAGGCGGCCGGCGACCTGCGCACTCTGGCCGCCACCGGCGCACCCCCGGGGGTCCGGCGCACCCTGACCGCCACCACCGCCGGCGCGCTCGCGCTGCTCGGCGCCCTCCTCGGCCTGGCCGGCGCATACGCCGGGTTGGTGAGCGTCCTGCACCGCGACCTCGGCGCGCTGAGCGGCGTACCGGTCGCGCACCTGGCGGCGACGGTCGTCGGGCTGCCGCTGCTCGCCGCGGTCGCCGGCTGGCTGCTCGCCGGCCGTGAACCGCCCTCAATGGGCCGCCGCAGACTCGACTAGCCGAATCGGGGGACCGCCGGCCGACCGCCGGTGGCCACGGCGGCAGTGGGCAGTTCAGGCGTAGGCCAGGGCGAGCCGGCGATGTTCGGGGTCGTCGGTGCGTTTGGCCAGGGCGCGCAACTCGGCCGAGGCGGTGGCGGAGTGGCGCGCGCACCACCCGTGCATGAGGGCGGCGGCGGTTTCCGGCGTGCTCCCGTTGGCGGTGGCGACCACCACCTCCGCGGTCTCCTCGAGCATCTGGTCGAGGGTCGGCACGGGCACACCCAGCTCACGCAGGTGCCCGGCGATCAGCCCGACACCCAGGGGGGTCAGTGCGACAGCACCGGCATCCTTGTCGATCGCCCCGAGCTCGGCCAACTGGTCGAGCAGGCGATCGGTGTCGTTGTCAGCGGCCTGCCGCCAGCCCCGTTCCTGCTCCTCGCTTCCGGGGTCGAACCCCAGTCCGTCGCATGCCGCCTGGTAGGCGAGCTGCCGCAACTCGTCGACCGCCACCGGTTCCGGCCCGATGTACAGGGCCATGGTCACGGCGAACACCGCGTCGTCGAACCGCCACCGCAGCACCGACTCGGCCCACCCCGCACCGCACACCGCCCCGCCGAGCTCGAACAGTGCGGTGAAGGCCCGCCGGGACAGCGCGAGCGGATCCGCCAGCAGCTTCGCCGCGCTCTTGACCGGCAGCAGCCGCCCCTTCGCCACCCGCACGACGCGGGCCGCCCGGGCCCAGGCGACCAGCACACTGAGCTCGTACAGCTCGTCGCTGCTTCGGGTCTTGAAGACCCGGTCGCCGATCACGGGATCGATGACATCGCCGGTTTCCAGCAGCGCGACGAGTTCCCGCGCGTCGGCCAGCCGCAGCCTGCCGGTGGTGGTGAGGGTCCGCCCGTCACCGAGCCACCGCACCAGCTCCCGCAGCCGGCGTACGACGACGGACTCGGCGGCCAGCCCGCGGAGGGTGTCGTCGTCGGGCACGGCCACCAGCGGCAGCGGCGGATGCCGGTCGGGATCCTCGCCGCGCAGGTGGTTGGCCATCACCTGGTGGAGCAGGTCTTCGTCGACGGCGATGCGACCGGCATGCAGGTCGGTGATAAACCGCTCGGTGGCCGCCTGATCGGTGAGGTCGATGCCCTCATGCAGCATCCGGGTGGTCCAGAACTTCGCGAGCCCGTAGCGGCTCTGGTCCGCCATCGCGTCGACGAACGGGGCGGCGAGCTTGTCCAGGGCAACGTGCAGCAGCTGCCGGTCGGCGCAGCGCCGGTCGGCGAGGTCCTGGTCAAAGAGGAAGTCGATGAACTCGCCCACGGCCGGCGTGGCGCCGGCCCACTCCTTCGGCGACAACGTCACCTGGCGCGGAAACCAGTCGAGCAGCGCCTCTTCCAGGTCCTCCGGCTGCCAACGTCCGAGCAGACCGTCACCGTCTGACCAGCGGTGCTCAAGCAGCGACTCAATGACGAACAGGTCGACCGGCCGCTGGTGCTTCCGGGCCCAGCGGTCGAACCGCCGCACCAGCCGCTCGCGGGCGGGGAAGAAAAGCTCATCCGGTGCCGAGGTGTAGACCATCCGCATGACGGCCGACAATACCCGCGGAGCTTCCGACGGGTGCCCGTGTCCTGCCATCCGATTTGGGACCCCGGGTTGGCCCGACGTCACCAGGGTCCGTCGGGTCAGGCCTGGCGAATCGCTTCGCCGGCGAGTTCGATCCGCACATTCTTCCCGACGAGGACACCGCCGCTTTCGAGAAGGACGTTCCAGACCAGGCCGTAGTCCTCACGGTCGATTTCGGCCGTCGCGCTGAACCCGAAGATGTCCTGCCCATAGGGATCGCGGCGAGCGCCGCCGAACTCCACCTGGAGGTCGACCGGTCGCGTGATCCCCTTGACGGTCAACTCCCCGGCGAGCACGAATCGGGTGGACTGCGGTGGGATGTGGCTGGCTTCGCTCCTGCGACCCAGTCGGTAGTTCCGCAAGCGAGCCCAGTAGAAGATCGGGTCGTTGTCTTCCATCCACGTGATCCCGGTGCTGCGGTACTCGAGCGTGGGGTACCTCTCCACGTCGAGGAAGTCAGGGCTGCTCAGGTGTGCGTCCCGGTCGGCGTTCCCCGTGTCGATGGTCGCCGCCTGGATGGTTGCGGTCACCGAGGAAGCCAACGGGTCCTC
Organism: Micromonospora yasonensis; assembly: GCF_026013475.1. Lineage (GTDB taxonomy): Bacteria > Actinomycetota > Actinomycetes > Mycobacteriales > Micromonosporaceae > Micromonospora > Micromonospora yasonensis. The sequence goes on from NZ_JAPDPH010000008.1 coordinate 23,071, forward strand.
ATTCACGTCAATTCGCACGGCCGCCGCGCCGAACTCACCGCGTACGGGACTTACCATCATGTGCCGGGCCAGGAAGCCGATCCGCTTGTGTGCCTGATCGAGAAGATAGGTGCCGGCAGCCGGGATGGTGATGCCTCCCCAGTGCCGTGTGGCAGGACCCGTCATCGTTGTGCTTCCCTCAACTTGCTCTTGTGCTATCAGCGTTCTGCTGCGGTTCGCATATTCCGCCCGAATAGCCGGACGTGTACCCCTCGTCGAGGTTAGAACGCGGCGAGCGACCGAGGCATGCGAGCGTGAAGGCCCTCACGGCAGAGGCGAGCGTGAAGATGATCACGGCCGAGGGGGCGCAGGGCTGCACCGTGCCGCCGGCGAGATCGCGTGCAGCCCTGGCCATGCCGGCAGGCGAGAGTGCGGCCAGCCGTACGGGGCCGGCCGCACCCGGTGTTGCTTATGGGCGTGGGCCGCTGCTGCGGCGCTCGCCGCTGGGAGCGGTCAGCTCCCGCTGCGGTACGGGCCGTCCACGTAGACGAGCGCGTCACCGACGGCCCGCTCGGTCGAACCGCTCGGCCGGTTGACCAGGGCGCCCTCGACGGCCATCGCGGTGGAACCGCCGCCGTCGAGGTTGACCGCGTCGTCCAGGCCGAGCGCCTGGGCGACGGCGGCCGTCTCGTCCATGGTGGTGCCGACGCTGCCGGTCTGGCGGCCGTCGATGGTGGCGAGCACGATCTTGCCGTCCCGCGTGGTGCCGGCGATGGTCCGCGGGTTGCGGTCGAAGAAGCTGCCGGAGCCGGCCGGTACGACGATCTGGCCGTCGGCGGTCAGCGGGTACCGCCCGGTCACCCCGAACAGGCCGGGCCGCACGGGAAGTTCCTCGCCGTTCTGGTCGGTCAGGGTCGAGGTGGCGCTCACGCAGCCCTGCGCGGTCAGGTCCAGCAGGGCCGCGGTGTCCCGCCCGGTGGCCTGCAGCGAGGTCTGGCCGACGGCGAGGGCGGTGCCCCGGGTGGTCGAGGTGTGCACCACGCAGCCGAGCCGGTCGAGCACGACCTCCACGCCGGCGCCGGACGGGGTGGCGGAGGCGAACTCGGGGGTGAACTCGACGAGGTCGCCGGGGAGGGTGCACTGGGTCTGGTCGGCGAGGGCCGCGCAGCCGGCGGGCACGACCGGCGGGTGGTTGATGAACTCCAGCGGCAGGGTGGCGTCGGTCTGCCGGTTCCGTACGCTGCCCGACCAGCCCAGCTTCCCGGTCAGGGCCCGGTTGCTGTTGGCGTCGACCACGAAGTTGACCTCGGCCGGGTCGCTGATGGGCTCGCTGAGCAGCTTGCCGCCGAACAGCCCCAGCCCGACCGGGTCACCCGGGTAGAGCTGGCTGGCGGTGAAGGTGAAGAAGGAGGCGTTGACGCCGGCCAGGGCACCGGAGGCGCGGACCAGGTCCGTGGTCTTCTCGACCTTGGCGAGGTCCGGGCCGTACGTCGCCTTCAGGTGCCCGCGGGCCTGGCTCGGGTCGATGGTGAGCACGTTGACCATCCACGGACCCCGCGTGGTGGTGTTGATCTGGTCGGCGGGCGCCGGCTCGCTGCCCCGCTCGATCCGGGTCAGGGTGACGCCATCAGCCAGGGCACGACTGGTGCGTACCTCCGTCAGGTCGGCGTCGCCGAGCGGCAGGGTGCCGGCGGTGGCCTCGGCCCGGGCCCCGGGCACGACGCCGAGCGCCGCCGCGGCCAGCGCGGCCGCCGCGAACGCCCCGGCCCGGCGGAAGCGGGACAGGTCAGGAGTGGAAACAGTCATGCCGTGATCTTGGTGCCGCCACCGAACTACGCGCCCGACTCCACGTGACACGTCGGCGAATTGTGCGGTAAGGACGACGGGGCCGATCTGCGGGAGCGCCACCGGATGCGGTGCCGATCGTCCCGTCTGCCCCGAAAGGTGACCTATTCTCCGATTCGGTCATCGCGCGGAGTCGCCGATTTTACGATCGCCGGAGCGCTGTCGGAGCGTCAGCGTGATCGCGCCGTCTCACACCCATGGAGGGGACATGGCACGGACTCGAGGACTTCGGGCAGTGGTCTCGGCGGCTGTCGGCGGCTTGATCGCCATCGCCGCGACCGTACCGGCCATGGCGATCGCCCCATCGCATCTGGGTACGGCCCTGGTTGACAGCACCACACCCGCACCGCCGGAAGAGCCACGCCCCCCGCTACTCCCGGCAGACTTTCAGGGAACGGGCCGGTACATCGTTCGCGACCTCGGCATCGATGTCCCCTTCACCTGGCAGGGCAGGGACGGCGACAGCCAAATGATCGCCGGGGGCCCGGAATACCCGATCTGGTTCACCAACCTGATCTACCACAACACGCTCTACACACTCACCTACAAGTGGCCGGGCATCCCGCCGAATCCGCCGCAGCCTTGCCATGCGGTGGGGTTCTTCAACCGCCAGATCCTGAACGACATCCTGAAGACCGCGCGGTTCGTAGGCCCGGAGTTTCTACAAGGGAACAACGACCGGCACGTCGATCATTGGCGGGTTGGTGTGGTTGCGGGCTCCACCCAGCCGGGAGAACATCCCCGCATCCCGCTCGCGCTCGGTGACGTCTACGTCGACCAGAGGGATCCGAGCCAGTGGTGGCAGGTGCTGCAGTTCGGCATTCAAAACCTCCTCGATCCAGCGCTGGACGAGTGGTTCACGATGAGCACGTTCAGGCACCAGCCAGGGCAGGTCACGCTGCCCGACAGGTGCCCACCGCCAACCGCGTGATCTCGCACCACCTGCTCGACAGGGAACGTGGTCCGGCTGGACCGCCGCTTCGTCAGCAGGTCGCGGTGCCGCCGTTGGCGGCGGACCTGATCCCCGGGGTGTCGCGGACCGTGCGGAAGTTGGTCCGGAAGGCGTTGAACACCGTGGAGTCCTCGAGCTGCAGCAGCGCCTCGTCCGACTGACGCAGCGAGTTGTAGCTGAAGTTGTGACTGCCGACCCAGGTGATCGTCCGGTCCGCGCCGCCGTAGTAGTTGCCTTCGACCTGGAGGTACTTGCTGTGGGTCCAGACGCTGTCGCCGATGCAGTAGTACCTGACGACCGGCCCGCCGTAGCCGCTGCTGGTGGCGGCGAGGAGGTTCTTCATCGCGGTGACTTCGGAGTTGCTGCCCGGGTCGTACCGCTGCACCACCTCGACGTAGCAGCCCGCCTCGTCCAGCTCCCACAGCTTCGAGGCGACGTAGGTGCGGCTGAAGATGGCCTGGTTGACCCGGATGATGGTGCGGTGGGTGCCGTCCTGCGTGCCCACGACGGAGTTGCCGAAGCAGGCGACGTTGTTGAGCGCCGTCATGATCGTGTCTTCGCTCGGGTCGCTGTATGGCTGTCCGTTGCTCTCCTGCCGCGGAAAGAAGTGGACCTTCGCGTTGCCGGAGGTCACCGCGGGCCGCCCGGTGTCGTAGTAGTTGTTGTTGACCACGCGAGCCTGGAGGTCGTCGAAGTAGCCGCTGTAGGCGTTGTAGATGCCGGTGTTCCCCACCAGCACGAGCGCGGCGTTCCACCCGCCGAGTCCGTCCCGGCCGGTGTGCAGGTTGGCCGTCGACTGGACCACCACGTTGGCGGCACCCTGGGTGCTGGAGAACAGGAAGAACTTGTTGTGGTTGATCGACCCCACGCCGCTCAGCACCCGGTCGCCGATACAACCGCGACCCGGCGGGCAGAACATGATCCACGACGACGCGCCGAGGTCGGTGCCGAGAGCCGCCACCAGGGGGGCGTACGGCGCCGTGGCGGGGTCGTGGTCGTTGAAGATGACCTGGACGTTCACCCCCCGGTTCTTCGCCGCGATCAGGGCGTTCGGCACGGTGGCGTCGCTCGCGTAGAACATCGCCATCCGGATCCGGGAGCCGGCCGGCGCGCCGTCGATCAGTTCGACGATGCGCGTCTGGATCGCCGCCTTTTCCGTGGCCGTACCGAGCGGATTGTTGAAGACCGCGGTGGTGGTGGGTACCGCCACCGCGGGCTCGGCACCGGCGGACAATCCCGCGGCCAGCAGGCACACGGAGGCAGCCAGCGACGATACGACGCTGCGTAGGGACATGAGTCCTCCCGGGGCGAGTGGGATTGCGGGGCCTGCCGATCAAGATGGAATTACAAAGAAGTGCATCGATGCAACACTCCGGCATCAAAGCCGGGCACCAGCCGACCCGCACGTCGTCCTGATGCCTCGTCATGAGTCACGCTGAACTCGAAGCTTCGTAGCAAACCAGAGGCAGACCTGCGGTGGCAACCTTCCTGACCAGCGGATATGGTGGCCGGGGAGGTTACGACCGCACCGACGCCGCGGTACGCGAGCAGGGTCAGCGAGCGAGTCGGCGTGCCGCCTCGGCCGACTGCCAGCTGCGCAGGGCCCGCTTGATGCGCCGGTTCTCGTCGCGTGCCTCGTCCCGCTCCTCGGTGCGCCGATGCAGCTCGAAGGCGAGCCGGTGCAGCAGCGCGTCGACGTCCTCGGGGCGGTAGCCGCGCCTGGTCGTCGGGAGCCGCAGCGCGGCGATCCGGTCCGGGGTGAGCGGGCCGCGCAGGGCGTGCCGGCTGCGATAGACGGTCATCGCCACGGGATCCGTTCCGGCAGGTGGATCCGCTCGGCCGGCACCCCGGCGGCGAGCAGTCGCAGCCGCGAGCCGGCCAGCATCAGCGGCGGCCCGCACACGTACACCTGCTGCTCACCGCGCAGATGGTCGAGGGCGACGGTCAGCGCGTCGCCCCGCTCCCCCGGCTCGGCGAGGAGGTCGTGGGAGAACGCCGGCACGACGGTCAGCCAGTCGTGGGCCTGCTGGAGCTTGTCGAGGGTGATCGCGTCGTACAGGCTCGCCACGTCACGGCTTCCCGTGACCAGCGTCACCCGCCGACCGTCCGGGGCGGCGGCGACCTGCTCGACGATCGCGCGCAGCGGCGCCAGCCCGGTCCCGCCGGCGATCAGCAACAGGTCCCCGTCGTGCAGGCTCAGCCCGGTGTCGGCCGGTGGGCCGAGGTGGAGCAGCTCTTTGGGGCGTACCTGATGGACCAGGCTGGTGGAGACGGCGCCGCCGCGGACCGCGCGGACGTGCAGCTCGACGGTGCCGTCCGGGCGCGGCGCGTTCGCCGGGCAGTACCAGCGCCACCGGCCGGGCCGACGCGGCGTGCACACCGGCACCGCCTGCCCGGGCTGGTAGGGCAGCCGCCGCCACGGCCGTACCGTGATGACGGCGACCCCGTCGCAGGCCAGGTCGTGGTCGAGCACCTCGACCGGCCACCAGGCCGGGCCGTCACCTACCCGGGTGGCCGCCCACTCGACCAGTCGCCACGGGACGGTTCGCTTCAGCGCCTCGTCGATGATCCTTCCGTGCTCCGCGCGCAGGCCAAAGCGCCGGTAGGCGCGGCCCAGGATGCTCAGCAGCGCCAGCCGGTTGGGGCGGCTGTCGTCGCCGGCGAGCCGGCGCAGGGCGGCCTCGATCAGCGGGGCCTCCTGTTCGGTCAGCAGGCCGGGGTAGCGGTCCTCGATCTGCTCCCAGAACGTGCTCCTGTTCAGGTAGCTCTCCGCGCGGCGGTGCTCGGCCTCGGACCAACCCAGGCTCGGGACCTCGGTCCCGCTGGTCAGCGCCCGCGCCACATGGGCCGCCAGCCGGTCCCGGTCCACCCCGATCAGGTACGGGGACAGCTCCGCGTCCGCCGCGACCAGGCTGAGCCAACGGGTGACCGCCTCGGGTATCCCGGCTTCGGTCATGCCTTTCGCTCCCCGCTGCCCTGGTCCGGCACGGTCAACTGCTCGGCGGTGAGGCCGGCGGCGTGGATCGTGGCGTGGGCCCAGCGGGCCAGGCGGCACGGGTACGGGACGCGCTCGCTGCGGCAGAGCCGGCCCTGCGGCCAGGACTCCGGGGCGTGGACGCGGACCGCGTGTACGGCGAGCGCCAGGTCCTCGTCAGTGACCGGGGTGAGCACGGGAAAGTCGGCGAGTACGGCGGACATCGGTGGGCGCCTCCGGCGTCGTGAAGCGTGGAGTGGCACCGGAGCGGGCGGGGACGGCCGCCGCCGTACGGGGGAACGACTCGGCCGGAGCCCAGCACCCGCCCCGGGCCATGCGACCAGCGTCGTGTCTGGACTGAGCAGGAACTACAGCGCCGGAGGGGCCTCAGTGACGCAGAACTGTGGCGTCTGCGTACCCGCGCAATCAACGGAGTGTTACTACAGTGGCGGCAGAACGGAGGGAGATCAGGCGTGGCCCTGAAGCGACACCGGCTCTGCCAGCGGCGTAAGGCCCTCGGGTACAGCCAGGAGCGCCTGGCCGAACTTCTCGGCGTGGAACGGTCGACCGTGGTGCGCTGGGAGAACGCCGAGACGGACCCTCAGCCGTGGCATCGAACCCGGATCGCCTCCGCGTTGGGGGTTACGCTCGAACAGCTCGACGACATGCTCGTCGACGTGTCGGTGGCAGCACATCGAGGGCAGGCCATGGGAGATGACGCGCGTAGTCCCGCCTCCGGTGCTGCCCGACCGGAACTGCTGGCCGGCCTCCGGGCGTTCCTCACCAGCTACCTGGCGGCTCCCAACGGACCGACTCCGTCGATTGTCGAAGTGCGACGGGCAGTAGGCCGGGTGCACAACCTCTACCAGCGGGCGAGCTACACCTCGACGGCGCGTCTACTGCCGGACGTCCTCAGCCAGGCAACGGCCCTGGCCGGCGACGCCGCCGGACTTCATCGCAGCAATGCCTTCCGGCTGCTCGCTGCCGCCTACATTGCCGCTTCGAAGCTGGCTGCCAAGGTGGGTGACGGTGACAGCGCCTTGCTGGCCGCCGATCGGGCCTCCACCGCCGCCCGGCTCGCCGACGACCAGGCGCTGGCGGCCATGGCCGCCTACCAGGCGGCATGCGGGCTCATGCGGCTGCCCGGGAGAGCGGCCGAGGCCGAACAGATCGTGCTCGCCAGCATTAGCCGCCTAGCTGGTGCTGGCTCTGCTGGCGATCCGGACCTGCTCTCCGCACAAGGGGCGTTGTTACTTCTGGCTGCCGTGATGGCCGCCGGGCAAGGCAACCCGAAGGAAGCGGGCCAGCTCTTGGCGCAGGCCGGTGAGCTGGCGACAGTGCTCGGCTCGGACCGCAACCGGCTCTGGACGGGCTTCGGTCCGACGAATGTCGTCATCCACGCGGTCTCCGCTGCGGTTCGGGCCGGCAACGCCGATCAAGCGCTGGAGATCGGGGCGCGGCTCGACACGTCGCGGTTGCCGGCGGTGCTGGTCGGCCGGCGCGCGCAGGTGCACGTCGACCTGGCGGCAGCGGCGCTGATGTCGTCTGGCGACAGGTCGGTATCAGTGCTGCACCTGCTTGAAGCCGAGCGGGTGGGCGCTGAAGTGGTCCACGCCAACGTGCAGGCGCGGGCGCTGTTGCTCGACCTGCTGGCGAAGGAGCGGCGAGCGGCGACGCCGGGGCTGCGGCCCTTGGCGGAGCGAGCTGGGCTGTTGGCATGACCCAACGAGGTGTGCTGGCTCTGGTGGCCTGCGCCGCCCCTCCAGTGCTGCGGATCGGTGAGCTGATCGGGCTGCTCCAGGAAGATGGCTGGACCGTCTGTCTGACCGCTACGCCGACGGCGGCGACCTGGATCGATCGGGAGGCGTTGGCGCGGCAGACGGGGTATCCGGTGCGGGTGGAGTGGCGACTGCCGGGTGAGCCGGAGCCGCATCCGCCGGCCGACGTCGTTGCCGTGGTGCCGGCGACGTTCAACGTCATTAACAAGTGGGCGCTGGGGATCAATGACACACTCGCGCTCGGAATCCTGAACGAGGCGCTCGGCGCAGGCGTTCCGGTATTCGCCTTCCCGAACCTTAAAGCGCGGCTCGCCGCCCATCCGACTTACCGCGGAAACTTGGCAATACTTCGAGAGACGGGCGTCGTCGTGACGCCAATGTCTGTTGAATCCTCCTGGACGTCGATTTCAATGCGGCTGAAAAGCAGCGGTTAGCCATATCAGAAGCCGATTGCGCCTCATGTCCGGCACCTGCGACCAGCACATAGTCAAGATTCTTCCAGACCCGCAGCTATTCGATGCCGATCTATCAAAGTCCGATCTAGGCGCTCTATACAGTCTACCAAAACCTTAAGTGCGATCGATGCCGATTCGGGCGTTTGAAACCCCCGAGCGAGATCCCCCCACGCCCGCATTACGGGGGCCCACCAGTCTTCGCTGGACCGAAGCAGGCCGGAGATTCGCCACGCTTCATCTACTTTAGTTTGATCGATAGCCAGATTCGGATTTTTCTCGATCTGTGAAATCAAGAACAACGCAGGGTCCGAATAGAGGGCCACCTTCAAGGCCCTAAGACGCTCGACGCGAGCCTTATCTTCGCGAGCCTCTATAGCCGCTTGGCGGCCAGTAGCAGCTACTTTCACTGCGAAACAGGCAGTTAGCCTCCTATAACATCCGGCCTTGCACTTCCTGGCCAGACCGAACTCGGCGTTCAAAGCATCCTCGAAATGATGAGCTTCGTCAGCCTGCCATCGCATAGCCTCAGCCGATGCTGCCAGATAGATGTCGCGGCGAACCAGAGCGCCAACATCTTTGTGGGGAGTGCCCCCCGCTCGGAAGTTCGCGCTCACTTTTACTTGGAAATGATGCTCATGCGTGCCGGAGCGCAGCAAAAACGGATCGCGAAAGGCGACGCTCCGGAGCTTGCGAAAATGGAGGTCCATAATTTGCAGCTAACCCCGATCGACCAAGCTTAGGTGAAGACGTGCAGACAGATCAACGATCGGGTTCGCATCCATCGCCACCCCTTCCAGCGCCTTCGGAAGCGCAAGAATGGTGGCCAACCTACCCTCCTTCTGGATGGCCTCAGCCAAGCAATCCAGTACTTGGTTATAGGTCTCGATCTCCCTACTAGCCGCAGTCAATAGCGCAATCAACGCGGGCTGTCCAAGCGGACTAGAGAACAGTTCAACAAGGAGAGGAGAGACCAGCACCCCCGAACTACGCAGGCTCAGCAGCCACTCCAGACCACCCTCACAGCCTAGGAGTGCGGCGAAGCCTATGAGCGATGACCGCTTCGTTGGTGAACTTCGGATCCATCCGCCAACCACTTCACGGAACGCCTCACGACTTTCGACCCGACGAACAAATTCCGCAAAAGAGGACGCCGTAAGCTCAAGAACTTGCGTCGGTGCCTTAGGCGAGTCCGCCACACGCTGAATCCGCCGCAAGGCAATTTCTTGCTGTGTTCTCAGAAAATAGCCCTTGGCAACCTTCACTACAACCCGCTGAAGGTCCGACTGATCGGCCCAATAATAGAGAAGTCGCTCGCACTGCCTACGCATGTGTTCATCCTCCAAGGCAGCGAGCAAAACCTCGACCAGTATTCCTTCGCGCTCTTGGTTGGCCAATGTTCTTTTGAGAGTATTTTTGATGAAATCAACGTCCTGGTTGCGTACCACCAGATCAGCGAGCCACTCTTCGGCAGAATGAGTGCCGTCGCTCAAGTCAGCGAGATCAACCAGCCAATCTACAATTGCTGGCCTCATGTCAGAATAGTTGTCCCACACATACCGTACAGTCGCACCAGCCATGGTCGGGCGCCTGAACCTGACGATCTCGCCGCTTGTGACCTCAGCTCCAATGTGCGCCAACCGTCCACGAAGGCCGGGCCTTGCAAATATCTCATCCAGCGATCCCAGCGCTGCGGACTTTCTAGAAGACTCCATGCCTCCGAGGCGTGATAGCAGTCGCCGAGAGTCAGCTTCAACCTGAGCTAGCCTAGCTGATCCCTTGAACGCAAGCGTCAGGATTAGGCAGCGATCATGCACGGCTAGAGGTTGGCACCAGCTAGCCGGGGTGACTGTTGCAGACGTCGAAAGACGGCCAGGGGCCGTTACAGCGTCCCCAAAAAGCACATTAAGTGTGTCAAGATGGTCGTCAAGGCGCGTGGAAATCTTCTCAACCAATTCGTGCACACTAGCACCATCGGCAGTTTCGAACTCGATCCAGTGCCTGATGTTCGCTACCGATTGTACGGCCTGAACGGCGTTCATGCCTTCCAGATGGCGAGCTACTGAGCCCGCACCAACGACATCCACAAGAGCCGGAGAAGTCATCTTGAAGTAATGCTTCACCAGCTCGACCGGATTCGGAGGGCTATTGAGACGAACTCGACACAAGTTAGGCGCCATTCGAGCACCGACGGAATTCCAAATACCATCGGTGACCGTGATGACTAGCCTCGACTGCAACTCCTTCAGCTCTTCACCTAAATCCGCCAGGTCCTGAACAAAGCCCTCCTTGGGTTGATCATGTTCAGGATCTCTTAGGTTTAGCACATAAGCACGCCAAGGCTCAGCGGGTATAGCTGCCACCGACGGCGCTTCCCACTCTTCAGGTTCAAGCCTGATTATCTCGATTCTTCTATCACACGCTAGAGAAAGGAGTCTCTCCGCAAACGTCGTAACTCCGAAGCCCGGCGGTCCCGACACGATGAGCACATGTCCTTGCCGAAGCGCAGTGACGCCCTTGCTCCAAAACTCTCCCCATTCCGGAACTTCCATGAAGTAGGGGCTTTCCGAAACGGCTATGCGGTCCACGTGCTCCTGCACGAGCGCGTTAGAGCGCGCCTGCCTAACGCTTCTGTCGACTCGCTGCACCGGTAGGGACACATCGGAGGGAAGAAGCGCCAACAGGTTTTCAATACGTGCTATCCATACCCTCCCTCGCGACCACGCCGACGCACTTTCATAACGCTCGCTAAGCACCCCGATCACTGCACCATCATGAGTCCGCACAACTGGGCAGCCACTCATGCCGTGTTCAGTTGCGGTGGCGGTGCCAGACGCTCGGACCCTTCCGGCTGGATCTTGAGTTGTTCCATCCCAGTTGCCACGGGCGTTTAGCCGGCCATATAGCTCAGTTGTCACACCCTCAGCCAGATTGCCTACGCCAGTAAGGAGGAACTCTGTGCCCGGTGCCTGGATATCTGAAAGTGCAAGGTGGCTGATCGATGCCGGAAGAGTATGTTCTGACCTTAAAACGGCAAGATCGTGAACTTCATCGACGGCAAGGACGGTCGCAATGTGACGGTCCTCCAGTGGCGCGCCAAGCGCAGCAAACCAAACATGCTCGCCTGTTCCAACGTTTTCGTCTGCTGTTCGGCTCAACGCATGAGCAACCACATGGTATGCCGTGACGATGTACCCCGCGTCCACCTGAAAGCAGGTACCCGCCGCCTCCCCATTGCTCGCGATAACTTTGCCAACCCAGGCAGCTTCTCGCAATCCATCAACAGCCATCGATAATCACTCTCCGCTCGTCGTTTCAGGAAAGGAATCATCTTCTCCACCGCTTGCAGCACTTCCGTACACCACCTTGACTGCGAGAGTGGCCTCGCCTGAGCCTCGCGCAAGAATGATGTTTCCCTGCGCAGAGAACTTGACACCGAACTGCACTTCAATCTGCGATGGACGAGCAGCCTGCCGAGCTAGTCCTTGACTGGACCGAATTGCCACCCGCGCAACGTGCTCAATCACCAACTCCGCCTGGTCGAGCAGTCCTTGAATGCGGGCGCCTTGACTAGTTGCGCTTGTAGGCTTTGAACCAGGAAGTTCTTCAGCCTCAACTAATACAGTCGCCCCATCGATTTCAAGGGGGACCAGCTTGTAGAGCATAGTGTTACTCCATTGCAGATAGCGCATGGTGGACGAGGTGGGTGTTCTCAGACCTTACCGCCGGTGTCTCCGGGATGGAGCCCCGGGAGCCTGCCGGGGTGGCATGGCCGAGCCGCTCGCCTGCGTCGACGGCCGACTCAGCCGCATATGCCTCCAGTGTAGAAGGAGGGACGTTCAGGCAGCTCAGGCGACATGTTGGGGCCGCCTAGGCCCTGGCCGAACCCGTGGCCAAAACGAAAGGACTGCGTACTTCACCGACATCTGAGCGGAAGTGTCGTAGAGCCGACACTGTGGCCGCTGCGGGGCCAAGTTCCAACAAGGGGCGGGGTAGTTTACACAGGTGACAAGTATTGGGCCGGGCCTCTACGAGCACCTCATCACTCAACGACTGGATAACGAGCTGAGGCACCTCGATCCGTCGGTGGTGCAGCAGGGCATACTTGACCCTGCCGATGCGCCGTACATGCTGGCTCGCCATGTTGCCGCGCTCGTCCGCCGGGTGCTGCTATCCGTTCCTGAAGGCAAATACCGGATTGCCCGGCAAATCGAACTAACTAATCAGATTGCGGAAGCGCTTGCTGAGGCGGATCCACAGGCGGTTGACGGCGAAGATCGGATTGCGGACAAGCAACGGATACTGCAGGCCGTCGCGGCTCAGCCGCGATCGCCTGCGTCGCCAACGTTCCCTCAGCGCCCCAGCACATCAATCTCTGCAAGTGCACTGCTGGTTAATGGCCGCCATCAGCCGCGCATCGGCCACGAGATCACCTACGAGATGGCCTCGGCGGAGTCCGTCGACCTACTGTGTGCCTTCATCAAGTGGCACGGCCTGCGCCTCATCGAGTCCGCCATCCGCGAGCTAACCGCCCGTGGTGGCCGCCTCCGCGTCATCACCACCACCTACATGGGCGCCACCGACCAGCGCGCCCTGGACCGGCTCGCCGAGCTGGGCGCCGACATCAAGGTCTCGTACGAGACCAGAACCACCCGCCTCCACGCCAAGGCGTGGCTCTTCCGTCGCAATAACGGCATGACCACCGCCTACGTCGGCTCCTCCAACCTGTCGAAGTCCGCACTGGTCGACGGCTTGGAGTGGAACGTCCGCATCTCGAATGTCGAGCAGCCGCACGTCATCGACACCTTCACCGCCACCTTCGAGGACTACTGGAACGACCCGGCGTTCGAGACGTACGACCCGGCGAAGGATGGCGAGCGACTGGGGCACGCGTTGCGGGGCGAACGCACCGACGACGACGGCCCCATGGAGATCGCGAACCTTGAGGTCCGGCCGTACGGGTATCAGCGGGAGATCCTGGACGACCTGACCGCCGAGCGGGAGGTGCACGGACGCTGGCGGAACCTGGTGGTGATGGCAACTGGCACCGGCAAGACGGTGGTCGCGGCCCTGGACTACCGCCGGCTGCACAAGGCCGGCAAGGTCGACTCGCTGCTGTTCGTCGCGCACCAGGAGCAGATCCTGCGGCAGAGCCGCTCGACGTTCCGGCAGGTAATGGGCGACGGCAGCTTCGGCGAGAGGCTGGTTGCCGGGGAACGGCCAACGGAATGGCGGCACGTGTTCGCCTCTATCCAGTCGCTGCATCGGCAGGAGATCGACCCCGAAGCCTTCGACATGGTGATCGTGGACGAGTTCCACCACGCCGAGGCGAAGACGTATGCGCAACTTCTGGAGCGGCTGCGACCGCGCGTACTCCTGGGGCTGACAGCGACCCCCGACCGCGCCGACGGGCGGGACGTGCGGCGGTGGTTCGACGGGCATGCGGCCGTGGAGCTGCATCTACGGGAAGCCCTGGACCGGCAGCTGTTGGCGCCCTTCCACTACTTCGGGCTGCACGACGACGTGGACCTGTCGCACCTCACATGGAAGCGCGGGCAGGGCTACGACAAGGGCGAGTTGGAGAACGTCTACACCGGCAACGAGGCGCGGGCGCGGCTGGTGCTGCGCGCCGCCCAGGATCTCGTTGACGTGAGGCGCATGCGAGCGCTGGGCTTCTGCGTGAGCATCGGGCACGCCGAGTTCATGGCGGAGTGGTTCAACCGCCACGGTGTCTCCTCGGCGGCGGTGACTTCGGATGTCGACCGGCCGGCGCAACACGGGCTGCTTCGTGACTTCAAGGCCGGCAAGCTGCGTGTGCTCTTCACCGTTGACCTGTTCAACGAGGGCGTCGACCTGCCGATGGTCGACACGATCTTCCTGCTGCGACCGACCGAGAGCGCCACGATCTTCCTTCAGCAACTTGGCCGTGGGCTGCGCCTGGACGACGACAAGCCCTGTCTGACAGTGCTCGACTTCATCGGCGGGCAGCACGCCAACTTCCGTTTCGATCTGCGCTGGCGGGCGCTGACCGGGGTCAGCCGCCGAGAGGTGTACGACGCGGTCGAGCAGGACTTCCCGATGCTGCCCAGCGGCTGCCACATCGAGCTGGACCGGGTCGCCAAGGCGGTGGTGCTCCGCAACCTGGAGCGTGCGGTTCCGTCATCGAAGAACAGCATGGTGGCAGAGCTGCGGCAGCTCGGGGACGTGTCCTTGGCGGAGTTCCTGCGAGACACCGGCCTGGAGATCGAGGACGTGTACCGGTCGGCCACGTTGGGCGGCTGGGCCGGGCTGCGGCGGCTGGCCGGGGTGGAGGCCTCCACGCCAGGCCCGGCTGATCGGGAGCTGGCGCGGGCGATCGGGCGGATGCTGCACACGGACGACCTGGACCGACTGACTTTGTGGGAGCAGGTGGCGGCTGGCGGGCCGGTACCCGAGGGGCGGCTGCTGGACATGCTGCACTTCAGCCTGTGGGGACCAAACGTGCCGTTATCGCAGCGGGACGAGCGGTTGGCACGGCTCTGGGCGGAGCCGGCGCGTTGTGCCGAGCTGCGCCAGGTTGCGGAGGTGCTGCGGGAGCGAATCCACCGGGTCACCGAGCCGGTTGGGTTGGGCCGGGTGCCGCTGCGGGTGCACGCCCGGTACAGCCGCAACGAGGCGTGTGCGGCGTTCGGGATGCCGAACCCGGGGTCGCTGCGGGAAGGCGTGAAGTGGTTGGCCGAGGAGCAGGCCGACATCTTCTTCGTGACGCTGGTGAAGTCCGAGCAGCACTACTCCCCCACCACCATGTACGCCGACCGGGCCATCACCGAAACGCTGTTCCAGTGGGAGTCGCAGAGCACCACGACCTCGGCATCGGCGACCGGGCAGCGATACATCCACCACGAGAAGCAGGGGTCGACGGTGCACCTGTTCGTGCGGGAGACCAAGGTCGCCGAAGGGAACATGGGCGTGCCGGCCTACCTGTATGCCGGCCCGATGACGTACCGGGAGCACAGCGGGGAGCGGCCCATGCGGATCATCTGGGAGCTGGCGCATCCGCTACCAGCCGACATGTATACGGCTGCCCGAGCGATTGCCGCATAAGGTCACCACGGACGACATTTCAGGTAGGCGAGGAGGAGCACTCGTGGCCCCCGAGGACGCGTTGCTGAGTCCCGCACGGCTGTACCGGGCTGAGGAGATACGCGGGCGGGACTGCCCAATACCTGCAGCTCCTGGTGTCTACGCGTGGTACTTCACCTCGCCGCCGCCCCTCGTGCCAGTCAGTGGATGCCACAAGCAGCACGGGGCAGTGCTGCTCTACGTGGGCATCTCACCGAAGGCACCACCGAGCAACGGGCGACCTCCGAGCCGACAGACGATCCGCAGCCGAATCCGTAGTCACTACCGAGGCAACGCCTCCGTGTCGACCCTCCGTCTGACCCTTGGCTCGCTCCTCGCCAACGAGCTCGCGATTGGGCTACGACGCGTCGGCAGCAGCATGCGACTGACATTCGGCCGAGAGGGCGAGAAGCGGCTCACGGACTGGATGGCCGAACACGCCCAGGTCGTCTGGACCCCAGCGGATCACCCCTGGAAGCTTGAGGAAGAACTGATTCGGACGTGCGTTCTGCCGCTCAACCTCGACCAGAACCGCCATTCCTCCTTCCACAGCCAGCTCTCCGCACTGCGCGCCGCGCAGCGGGCGCAAGCTCGGTTGCTGCCAGTAGAGCGGTAACCGGCTACGCCGCTGCCAGGCTCGCCGGCCCGGCGGGGTGCCGCTCACTGCCCTAAGGGCCGGCGTTCCACAGGCTGGTGGCCGCCGACCCGTGGTCGACGGCCACCAGTGTTCAAGCGGTCAATCGGCTACTGAACGCCCACCCGCTGCTTGTTGTAGTTGCTGCCTTCGCCGTCCGGCTTGTAGTTGCTCTCGACGTTGCCGGCGATGTCGATCGAGAACCAGTTGACGGTGGTGCTGCTGTTCACCGTGATGTTCTGGACCCCCTCGCGCATGCCGGCCAGGGCCAGCTTGGGCGAGTTGAACGTCGGCCGGCTGCCATCGAGCGTGTAGTACACGTTCGCCGGCTCACTCGTACTGAAGGTAAACGCCGTAGCCCCCGCCTCCTGCTCGACGACCTTCAGCGACGTCCGAGGCTGGATCTTGTCCGTCGCGTACGCCCGGGCCACCTCGAGGATGGCGATGTTGCCGTTGGCGAACTCCATCGCCTCCTCGTGCCCCTCGGCGAACGGCGGCTGGAAGCCGACTGCGGTGAACCGCTTGGTGGTCGGGTTGTAGACGTCCGCGCCGACCTCGAAGTCCCAGCCGATGATGCCCCGGTTGTACCAGTGTTCGTCGGCGCTGTTGCCGGCCGCCGAGTACAGCACGTCGGTCACCGGTCCGGTGCGGCCCGGCCAGATCGCCGTGCCACGGTATTCCTGCACCCGGGAGAGGATGTAGTCCGAGGAGGTCCAGAAGTACGCCTCGGTGCCCTGGTCGACCCGCGGCAGCACCTCCCGCCCGGCGGACTTGTACGCCCCCGGCGGCCACATGAAGTACCCGCCGTAGGAGTGGGTGTTCATGGAGAGCTTGATGTTCGGGAAGTTGTCGACCAGCCAGACCTCGTTGCGCGCCTCCGGCTCGGACAGCTCGCTCGGCCCGGCGAACGTGTCGCTGGTGCAGCTGGTCGCCGACGCGCCGACGTAGCCGTCGAAGACGGAACCGACCGAGAAGTTCCGGTTGACGTCCACACCCCAGGAGTTGCGGCGGCCCGGGTCCGCGTTGGACGCCGGGCAGTAGTTGGTCATGTTCCGCCGCTGCATGTTGAAGTCGTACATGCTGTAGTGCGCGCCGTCCGGGTTGACGACCGGCAGGATGAAGATGTCCAGGTCGTCGACGATCTTGCGGGTGTTCGGGTCCTGCGCGTAGTTGCGCAGCAGCCGCTCGGCCGACTCCACGCAGACCAGCGGGGTCACCCACTCCCGGGCGTGCTCCTGGCAGTAGAGGAAGACGCCGACCTTCGAGCCGTCGCGGTGCTTGCCGATCCGCAGCACCTTCATCTGGAACGGCTCGCGGGACACGCTCGCCGGTGCCTTCAGGTTGTCGGTCAGCTGGGTCACCGGAGCGGCGGCCACCACGCCCGCGCCGGCGTCACCCCGGTAGGTGCTGGCCGTGAGCAGCTTCGCCGCGTCGGCGTTGCCGTTGACCGCGGCGACGACCTGCGCCGCCGTGCTGGTGATCGCGCCGGAGCCGTTGGTGGCCAGGTTCACCGTGACGGCCTTGCCGGACACGCTCACCGTCAGCGGGGCGTTCGCCGCCCCCGGGTTGACCAGCGACATGGTGACGTCGTTGCCGCCCTCGGAGCCGTACGCCTTCGAGGTGACGTAGATGGTGCTCGCCGCGGCGGTGCCGAACTGCGCCTGCGCGTTGCGCCGGTAGCCGTTCGTCTTGTAGGGCAGGTCGATCAGCTGGGTCAGCTTCGGGAACTCCGCGGCCAGGCCGGTGAACCGCGCGGTGACCTCGGTCGGATCCATGTAGTGGTCGACGAAGTCCGACACGTACGGGTGGTCGCCGGTGGCCTTGCGCGGGCTGCCCAGCCACTTGGCGACGTCGACGGTGACCGAGCCGCCCTTGTTGCTGGTGATGGTGGCCCTGGCCGGTGCGGCGGTGATGGGGACCGGGTTGCTGAACCGGTGATACATGTACTGGCCGGCGTCGGTGAACCGGGACATGGTGGCGGTGCCGCCGGAGCCGATCTCCGTGCCGGGCCCGCTGTCCCAGCTCGTCGTCAGCACCGTCGTCGCGTCGGTGCCGGCGCTCGACTTCACCTCGATGTTGAGAAAGAGCTGGTTGTCGAGGCTGGAGAACCATTCGGCGCGCAGCACGGTCAGGGTGTCGGTGCTGGCCGTCGCGGCTGCCGCGGCCCGGATCGAGGCGGACCGTTCGGCCATGGTCTCGGCGTAGTCGCTCTGGTCGGAGATGGCGTCCTGCACGTCGAAGCCCTTGTCCCGCAGCGCCTGGCTCTCCTCGGGGCTGAGGATCGCGTGCACCTCGATGCCGTTATCGACCGGCTTGACGTACTCGGCGAGGTCGACGCCGAGTTCGTTGAGGCGGTCGATGCCCGACTTGTCGGCGACGACGATGCGCATCAGGCCGACGCCGTTCTGTTGTCCGGTCGACGACCGGTCGGGGACCGCCGCGCTGTCCGGGCTGGCAAGGCCGGGTGCGCTGACGGCGAGCGCCAGCGGTAGCGCGAGCAGGGCCAAGAACCGGCGCGGTCCGCTGGATCTTCTTGTACTCCTCATGAGAGTCCTTCCGCGAGGCGATCCTGACGGCCGCGCAGTCGAGGCGGACGGACCTCGGCTGCCGCAGCTGGGCAAAGTGTGATCGCCGTCTCATCAGTCAGTCAAGATCGATGGGCGCGGAACGGAGCACGTGACCGGTTGATCAAGGGGCCGGCTGGTCCGCGTACACCGGGTTCTTCCGGCCGGCGCGCTCGGGGCACCTGCCGGTGGGGCCGCCCACCATGCCGATCCGGCCGTCGTCGCACACGATCAGGTAGCCCTTGCCGCCCCAGAAGCCGTCCACACAGGTGAAGTAGCCGCACACGCCGGGGGCCGGCTCATGGACGAGTCGTCTCGCCCACCGGGCCCGCCAGCCCGGACCGGTCCCGGCCGGGGCATGCCGTCACCTCCTCAGTGGATCGGATCGGTCACTGTTCGCGTACCCACGGAGGCGGTTCGTCATTCCCGGGTGGCTGCGCCGCCCGCTACCCCTGGGCCACGGTGGCCGGCTCCGGCGGCGCGTGCGGCCCGCTGACCGGCCGCACGTCGCCGTGCCCCGGCCACCACGCTGTGTGTCCGATCAGGGCGGTCAGCGCCGGTACGAAGAACATGGACATGACGAACGCCGACAGCACGATGCCGATCGCCACCGCGAAGCCCATCTGCTGCAGGAACGAGATCGGCGCGAGCATCAGCACCCCGAACGTGCCGGCCAGGATCAGCCCGGCCGCCGCGACCGTCGGGCCGGCGTGTTCGACGCCGATGGCGGCGGCCTGGTGCGGCTCGTTGCCCTCGCGTGCCTCCTCACGTAGTCGGGCGATCATCAGGATGTTGTAGTCGGTGCCGATCGCCACGACGAAGAGGTAGAGGATGATCGGCAGCTGGAAGGTGACGCCGGGCTTGTCCTGCAGCCCCTGGAAGAGATAGACGGTGGCGCCCAGGGTGGCGGCGAAGTTGAGCAGCACCGCGATCACCAGGTAGATCGGCGCGACCAGGCTGCGCAGCAGCAGCGCGAGGATCAGCGCGATGAGGCCGGCCGCGACCGGGAGGATCACCGACAGGTCGCGGTTGTTCGCCGAGTTGATGTCGGCGAAGATCGCGGTGGGTCCGCCGACCAGTGCCCGGGTGCCGGCCGGGGCGGCCTTGTGCAGCGCGTCGCGCAGGACCTCGCGGACGAGGGTGATGGCCTCGTTGGAGACCGGGTTCTCGTTGAGCAGCAGGTTGACCCGGGCCACGCTGGGGTCGGTGCTGCGCTCCGGGGGCTGCGCCCGGCCCACTCCGGGGGCCTTCGTCGCGGCCGCCGCGAAGTCGCTGACCTGTTGCTCGGTCAGCGGCGACCCGTTGCCGGTGGTCAGGTAGACCTCGGTGGGGGCCAGCGCGCCGGCGGCGAATCCGCGTTGCAGGTCCTTGGCGGCCTTCGCCGATTCGGTGTCCTGGGGGAAGCCGGCGCTGAAGTCGTAGTCGGCCTGGTAGCCGAGCACGCCGGCGGCGAGGGCGACCAGCAGGGCGCCGGATGCCGCGGCGACGAGCGCCGGGCGGCGGCCGACGGCGGTGCCGAGCCGGTGGGACATGGTGGCCTTCGGGGCGCGCTGCCAGGCCTTGGACGGCCAGAAGACGTACCGGCCGAGCAGCGAGACGACCGCCGGGATGAGGGTGAGCGAGGTGACCAGCATGACGCCGACGGCGATGGCGAGCGCCGGGCCGAGCGAGCCGAAGAATCCGAGGGAGGCCAGCAGCAGGACGAGGAACGCGACGATGACCGCCCCGGCGGCCGAGGTGATGACCTCGCCGACCCGCTCGACGGAGGTGATCATGGCGGTGCGCTTGTCGTCGCCGGCGCGCAGCCGTTCGCGGTAGCGGAAGAGCAGGAACAGGATGTAGTCGGTGCCGATGCCGAACAGCACGATCAGCAGCACCGTCTGCAGGTCCTGGCTGACGTTGAGGTCGAACGCCTTGCCCGCGGCGGCGACGAGCCCGCTGGTGACGGTCATGACGACGCCGATGACGACGACGGGCAGCAGCGCGGCGATGGGGCTGCGGAAGATGATCAGGATCAGCCCGATGATCAGGATGATCGTCGCGATGCCGACCACGGAGAAGGCCTTGTTGAAGGTGTCCTCGTTGTCGACGAAGCTGGCCACGTCGCCGGCCACGCCGGCGCTCAGCCCGCTGCCGGACAGTTCCGGGCCGATGGCCGCCCGCAGATCGCGTACGGCGTCGAGCAGCGCCGGGTCGTCCGGGGCCGGCGCGTCGAGCCCGACGTTGACCACCTGGACCGACTTGTCCGGCGCCACGGCCGGCGGGCCGGTGAGGTAGCCGGAGGTGTGCGCGATGTTCCTGGCCTTGAGCGACTGGGCGAGCTGGCCGACCTTCGCCTCGTCCGCCGGCGTCAGCTTCTGCCCGTCGGCGCGCTTGACCACGATGGTCGCGGTCGCGGTGGCTTGCTGCGGGAACGCCTTTTTGCCGAGTTCGGTGGCCTGCACCGACTCGTAGGAGTGGGGCAGGAAGCTCTCCTGGTCGGCAGAGGTGATGTCGGCGAGCGATGGTGTGGTGACGACGATGGCGATCGCCGCGAGCACCCAGCCGCCGATCACCCACCACGCTTTACCGACGACGAATCTGCCCAGCCGCTCGAACATGGTTTCCCCCGTGTGTTCGGCCTTGTTGACGTCTGGGGCCGGAAGCGCCCTCGAACATCCGCCGATCACTGTGGCGGCAGACGTCGCTACCCGCTGTGCATGCTACCGGCCGCCGGCAATCCTTTTCGGACGTGGTACGGAGCGGCGGCAGATACTTGTCGCCTTCGGCGGCATTAACGCCGGGTGACGCCGGCCGGGGCGAGCGCAGGCATGGCGAGCAGAGCTTCGAGTTGCTCCTGCATGCGTTCCAGTGGCCCGTCGGCGCTGTGCAGCCCCTGGTAGAGGTCCCGGAGCACGTCGTCGGATCCGTTGGTGAAGGCGAGGATCTCGGCGAGGGAGAGTTGGTGGTTGAAGATCTCCGCCTCGTTGCGCCAGTCGTGGAGCATGCCGGCGAGCGTCTCGTCGCGCCCTGGGGCCAGCACGGCCGACGACAGCGCGGCGTTCACCGCGGACAGGCTCATCCGGGGGTAGACCTGCCGGCGAGTGGGCTGCGTGGTGCCGACGGCAAAGGGCGGGGAGGTCAGGATCCTGCGGTTGTCCTGCAACTCCTCGCCGATGGCCTGCAGCGCCTCCGCGCGCCGCTCGCGGCTGGCCGCCCATCGCTCCGCGACGATGCCGGTGATGCCCGCGAGCAGGCCCAGGACCTGCACCGCCGGTTCGAAGCTGGACATGCCGGATGACCGGCTCCACCAGACGGCGCTGACGACGAACGAGACCGCCAGGCTTCCGCCGGTGACCACCATGATCCAGGTACGGGGCGCCGTCACCCAGGACGGCAGAGGCACCTGG
This sequence comes from Micromonospora yasonensis, assembly GCF_026013475.1. Classification (GTDB taxonomy): domain Bacteria; phylum Actinomycetota; class Actinomycetes; order Mycobacteriales; family Micromonosporaceae; genus Micromonospora; species Micromonospora yasonensis. Next base: position 44,739 of record NZ_JAPDPH010000008.1, read on the forward strand.
CGCGGTCGCGCCTGCCGCACCGGCCTGGTCATCATTTCCCGACGCGGCGGAACACGTCTCGGGCGGCGGTGTCGGAGCCGTTGCCGGCCTCGCTGTTCGACAGGAGCATGAGGTCCATGCCGAACCGGCGGACTCTCTCGTAGGCCTGGAACTGGGTGAAGGCCTCACTCTCCACGAAGAGACCCGCCTTGGCCAATGCCGCCGCCAGGGCCTTCAGCTGGTATTTGCGGGAGATGTAGAGACGGATGGTGTCTCCGACCGGGAAATGCACCTCGCTGCGGTTCGGCAGGACGATCTTCAGGTCTTCCGCCGACTGGTTGCAGTAGATCATCTTGATGACCAGTGACCGGCCCTCTTCGACGACCCCTTCAAACCGGACGTAGTTCATGTTCACCGAAAGGTCGGTGTTCTGGCGCAGGGCGCTGATGACGAATTCGCGGAACACCCAGCTGGTCTCGTATTCCCGGGCCGCCTGCTGTGCCATCCGCTCGTCGAGATGGGACGCGGTGGCGACCTCCACCAGCAGCCGGTCCTGTGGGCGTAGCAGTTGCTTGCTCAGCCGCTCGACCAGGTAGACGTCCTCGTCGAAATTGGCCATCGTGTTGCCGAGCAGCGAGAACAGCACCGGCTCGTCGCCGATGAGCCGGTCACGCAGCTCGTTCAACTCGGCTACGTTCTCTTCGACGGAGAAGTCGAGTTGCACCGGCAGCAGTTGGTTGCGGAAGTGCCGGAAGAACGGCAGGGACTTGATCGGCTTCAGGCCGAGGCGCAGCATCTCCGCGCTCATGTCGACCGGCACGTAGTACATCTCGGGGTTCGACCGCTGCAGGTCGGCCAGGACCACCGCGTCCTTCTCGCCCGTGCCGGGGCCCAGGCTGATGTAGTGATAGGCCTGGCCATTGTGCCGGGAATGCAGATTCCGCCAGCGCCGGCTGAAGGTCTCGATCCCGTCCCTCATGACCGGATAATTAGGATCGGTGCAGGCTCGCTGCCAGTTGACCGCCGGTTCGATTCCCCAGTACGAGTAGCCGGACACGATCCGCTTCTCGTCACCGGTTGACGAGAAGGGACGCTGCAACTCGGCGGCCAGTTCGTTGAGCTTCCGGGACTGGTCTTCACCCACCAGGCACAGCGACCAGGAGAACTCGGTTTCCGAAATTACTTTCTCGAGTCTGCGCAGCAGCTTTATCTGCTCCCTGGCCTGCTGATCCATGTTGTGCCATCCCCCGGGCGAGGTCGGACCATGTTCCGCCCGCCAACCTTAACAGCGTCAAAGTCTTGGCAGGTAGCCGCTTTGATCTGGTTTCCGACCACGCTGGAGGCGGGGGCCAGGGACCTTTTGCTGGCAATTGCGCCTGTCCAGGAGCACGAGCAGGCAACACAGCCGAGCGGCGATGCCGCGCGTCGACATCGAGGCCCGGCGCCGGCTCGGGTGCGTTTGCTGCCACTTGGCTGACAACAAACGCACCCGGACGCAGCGACGGTCAAACCGTCGGGTCGGCTCCCGCTCGACGGAACTCAGCGCCCGACGGCTCGCGACAGGCCCGGGACGACGGCGACGCCCGTCACCGTCGCGGCTTCGAGCAGATCAACTTGTCCTCCCAGGCGAGGCCGAAGACGACCACCCCGCCATCGGACTCGACCAATTCGATGACCACCATCGATCCGGGCTTCATCGCCGCCGGGTTGATCACAACGACGGTGCCGTCGGGCTGGTGCTTCGTCGAGGGGAAGACCGCTTCCATGTTGCCTGGGGCCGGGATCGAATTGCACATCGTGCCATCGGTCGTGATCTTCGCCCGCACCCCGGCGTCGGCGAGCGCCTTGCGCAGCGCGTCCGGGTCGGCGAGTTGCTTCCTCGACAGCGTCAGGGCCAGGGTGCCGTTGGGGTTGCTGACCAACGAGAACGCGGCCGGGTGCCCGGGGGGATCCCTGCGGGGCCGGGTGCCGGCTGACCTTCCGCCAGGACATCCAGGCCCTGGTGAAGGCCTCCGCCACCAGGTCCTCGGCGCCCTGGCGATCACCGGTCGCCGCCACCACCGACCCGAAGTCCTGCCGCCGCTCGTCTTCAGACTGCTCCGGCCGGGCCGCCGGCGGGCAGGGGGAGGATCGCACGCGGTGCCGGGGCCTTGGTCCTGTGCCGGTGACGTGTGCCGGAACGGACGGCGAGCGGGCAACCGGGTGCTTAGCCTGGCGGGTGGGGACACATCGGGAACGGAGGGCATCGTGGCGAACGCGGTCTGGGAGGCGCTGGATGGCGTCGGCGAGGTCGAACTCACCGTGACCGGCCGGAAGACCGGGCGGCAGATCTCGCACCCGGTGTGGTTCGTGCTGGAGGACGACAGCGTGTTCCTGGTTCCGGTGACCGGCTCGGACAGCCAGTGGTACAAGAACGTCCGGCAGACCCCGATGGTCGAGCTGTCGGCGAACGGCACGGCGCTGAGTTCGAGCGCCACCCCGATCACCGAGGCCGACCGGGTCAACCACGTCGTGGAGATGTTCAAGGCCAAGTACGGCGCCGACCAGTTCGCGGCGCACTACCCGAAGCACGACGTCGCGGTCCAGGTCCCCCTCGGCTGACCAGGCGGGAGGGCCGGGCGACATCGCCCGGCCCTCCCCCTGCTCACTCGTTCCGGGCGGTCTCCGGGCCGGTGATCCGTCGCAACAACGGCAGCGTCGAGGCGACGATGCCCAGCGACACCGCCAGCCCGCCGGCGACCATGAGGTAGAACGACCCGTGCGGCGGGAGCAGGGTGTAGTCCAGCTGCGACCGCAGGAACAGGTGCGCGGCCAGGAATCCCATCCCGATCGCGACCGCCGCGACGACCAGCAGCGGCACGACGGTTTCCAGCGCCACCACCCGGCGCAGGGTACGCAGTTGCACGCCGGTGAGCCGCAGCATGCTGAACGGCCGCTTGCGGTCGCTCAGCCCGCCGGCCACGCTCACCGCCAGGCTGCAGCCGGCGATCGGCAGGCTGGCCAGCATGACCACGTTGGCCAACTGCTGGAACTGCCGCAGCAGCCGCGCGGAGTCCGCCTCCCACTCGGCGGTGCTGTTCGGGAACCGCCCCGTCGGGAACGCGTTGATCAGCATGGTCCGGGCCTGCTCGAAGGCGGCGCGGCTGGTGGTGTTGACGACCACCGACCGGATCGGCTGCCGGTCGACCTCCGCAGGGGAGGCGTCGGCGGCGGGCCAGACGTAGCTGTCACGGGTCAGGTCCCACGCACGCTCGCCGATCAGGTCGTCGGCCACGGCCGCGACCTGCGCGCCGGCGGGGCAGGTGCCGAACACCGCCAGGCGGTCCAGCTCGGCGCACGTGACGATGCCGGGCCACCACCACCGATCGGGGGCGGAATCCGTCGGACTCTGCCGAACCTCGAGCGGGGGTGGTTGGTCGACCGGATTGGCGCGGACCAGGGCCACGCTGCGTACCCCGGGGATCGCCGCGAGCCCGGCCGGAATCTGGTCCGCGGTCGGCGCGGGGCCCTCCTGGGGCGGGAACCACTTCGACAGTGACGTGGCGGCCACCGAGTCGGTGCGCGGCTCGCCCCGGTTGGCCACGTAGGTGGTGATGGTGCCGGTGGCGACGCTGGTCACGAAGAGCGCCACGATCAGGCCGCTGACCGACCGGAAGGCCGCCTTGGGGTTGTCCGCGAGGCGTCGCCCGGCGATGAGGGTGGCGGGCCGGCTGGCCCGCCCGGCCAGCAGTCGGGCGCCGAGCATGGTCAGCCACGGCCCGGCCAGCAGCAGCCCGGCCAGGATCAGGAGGAACCCCGAGAGGTACGCGGTGAGCTGACCGTTGGTGGTGGGCGGACGCCGGCCGACGAAGTACGTCAACTCGGCGAGCCCGGCGACCAGCGGGATGAGCCGCCAGGCGCGCGGCGGTTTCGGAGTGACCCGCCGGGTCACGCCCAGCGGGGAGATCTGCACCCGGCGCAGCGCCAGCCAGGAGGCCACGACGGCGCCGAGCGGGATGCCGAGCGCGACCGCCAGGACGTCGACGAGGGTGAGCGACAGGTCGGCGGTGAAGAACGGCTCGCCGGTGAACGGGATGGCGGCGACTCCGGGGCGGAACGCGAGGAACAGCCCGAACCCGACGACGGTGCCGGCGACGGCCGCGACGACCGACTCCACGGCGGAGATGACGGAGATCTGCCGTGGCGTGGCCCCGACCAGCCGCATCGCGGCGAAGCGTTGCTCCCTGCGGGTCGCGGCCAGCCGGGTGGCCGTACCGATGAAGATGAGCACCGGGAAGAGCAGCGCGGTCGCGACGACGGACAGCACGAGGGTCATGCCGTCGTGCCTGATCCCGACGTAGCAGCCGCGGCTGCAGTCGCTCGGGGAGGTGGCCATGATCTGGGTGACCTGCCGGGCGCCGAGGGGTTCCAGGTCGGTCGGGGTCCGGCCGATGACGATCAGCAGCGAGTCGGGGGACGGCAGCGCCGCCCGGCCGATGGTGCCGACCTGATGGCCGGGGAACCGGTCGGCGAGTTGCGCGGGCGGGGTGGTCCGCAGCAGTTCGCCGAGGGCGGGCGAGACGTAGTACTCGCCGGGGCCGGGCAGGCGCGGGATGCCCGGTGGGACGGGCGCGTCCGGGCCGGTCGCCGCGACCTCGATCCGGCCGATCGACTCGCCGTGGTAGTAGTCCTGCCGGATCAGCCACCACAGCGGGTCGACTGACGGGTCGGCGGCGGCCGGGGCGACCGTGGTGTTCAGCCAGGCGTACCGCTGGTTCTGCGCGTTCACCGCGTTCATGCCGGCGAGTGTGGTCAGCAGCATGCCGACGCCGAGCGCCACGGCGGCGGCGATGATGACGAGCCGGGTGGCGGCTTCCCGGCCGCCGGCCAGGGTCAGCCGTGCCGCGAACCGGATCATGCGGACACCAGCGCGTTCACCTTGCCGTCGCGCACGATGACCTGCCGGTCGGCGTACGCGGCGACGCGGGCCTCGTGGGTGACCAGCACGACCGTGGTGCCCTGCTCGCGGGCCGAGGAGACCAGCAGGTCCATGACCTGCTCGCCGGTCAGCGTGTCCAGCGCCCCGGTGGGCTCGTCGGCGAACAGTGCCCCGGGCCGGGCGACCAGGCCGCGGGCCAGCGCGACCCGTTGCGCTTGCCCGCCGGACAGCTCACCGGATCGTCGGTGTTCCAGCCCGGCCAGGCCGAGCCGCTCGAACCAGGGCCGCGCCTGCTTGAGCGCGGCGGCCCGCTTCACGCCGCTCAGCAGCAGCGGCAGGGCGACGTTCTCCTCGGCGGTCAGCTCCGGCACCAGTTGCCCGAACTGGAACACGAACCCGAACTGGTCGCGGCGCAGGATGCTGCGCTCGGTCTCGCTCAGGGTGTCGATGCGGCGGCCGTCGAAGTGGATCTCGCCGGCGTCGGGCACCAGGATCCCGGCCAGGCAGTGCAGCAGGGTGGACTTCCCGGAGCCGCTCGGGCCCATGATGGCGACGATCTCGCCCGGGGCCACCGCGACGCTGGCGCCGCGCAGCGCCGGGGTCTCGCCGAAGGACAGCACGACCTCGCGGGCCTCGATCGCCTTCATCCCTTCACCACCTTGCGCAGGGCGTCCAGCCGGGCGATCGTGGTGTCGATCCAGTGCAGGTCGGCTTCCAGGTGGAACAGGCCGTGGTCGGCCAGCATGGTGTCGACCAGGTTGTCGCCGCGCCGGATGTCGGTGAGTTCCTTCATCCGCCGCAGGTGCTTGGCGCGCTGCGTGTCGAGGTATTCCTCGGCGGGGCGGTCGAGCATGAGCGCCAGCACGACCTTGGTGAACAGCACCGTCTGCAGGTTGGGCTCGGCCTCCACCGGCTCGGTCAGCCACGACTCGAACTCGGTCGCGCCCCGGTCGGTGATGACGTAGCGCTTGCGTTCGGGGCCCTCGCCCGGCGCGACCTCGCCGATCACGATCTTGCCGTCGCGGACGAGCCGGCCCAGGGTCGCGTAGACCTGGCCGAACGGCAGCGGCTTGCCCCGGCTGAAGAAGGAGTCGTAGTCGCGCTTCAGGTCGTAGCCGTGGCTGGGCTCGCGTTCGAGCAGACCAAGCAGGGTCATGGGAACACTCATGGAGGCACCATACCCCGCGCGTATACTCCGCGTATATACCCCGCGCGTAGGTCAGCTCATGCTGCCGCTCCGGACGCCTTCTGCGGCGGTCCGCTGGTCGGTCGCCGCCGCCGGGGCCAGCTCGAAATGGACGGTACGGCCGGTCCTGGCGCGCCCGAGGCGGTGCGTCAACGGCACCAGCACCCCGTGCAGCAGCGGGTGCTTACGAACCAGCGCGCGGCTGGCCGCCCGGTACTCGGCACCGCTCAACGGCCGGGCCACCGCCTCGATCGCCGCCCCGGTCGGCTTCCCGAGACCCGTCGAGGGGGCCAGGGTCACCTGCGAGTTGTTGCGGATCCGCCGGGTCTTCCAGGCCTTCTCGAAGCTGCGCACGTACGCCCGCTCCCCCGCCACCGCGACGCTCACCGCCGTCGGCACGGCCGTCCCGTCCCGCCTGAACGTGGTCAGCACCACCGTCTTCTGCCGGACCAGCGGTGCCCATGCCGGCGCCGGGGCGGGATCGACGTACCCGACCACCCAACCGAGCTGCCGCAACCGCGCCACCAGCGCGACCAGGGCCAGCCCGGCCGACACCCCGACCACCCAGGTCTGGGCCGCGCTGCCGCCCAGGTCGGCGTCGACCAGGTGCGAGACGGTGTGCGCGACCCCGCCGACGAAATATCCGGCCAGCGCGACCGCCATGCCGTCCGCCCAGATCAGCGCCAGCAGCAGGGTCGCCCCGATGCCGAGCTGGAACGCCCCCACGTCGTGCACGAAGTGCTCATGCGGCGGGAACGCCACCATCGAACTGAACGAATCCGGCCGGGTCAGCGCCCACACCCCGGCCACCAGCGCCGCCACGCCGAGCAGGGCGGCCGCGCCGCGTACGAGTCCTCTCATGCTGGTGGGACGGGCCGGCGGCCGGCGATGTGACCAGCGGCGAGCGCGGTGACCGGGCGTGCTCGTACCGACGCGACGCGACGACGGGTGGTCCCGGTGGGCCACCGGTACCACCCGCTCCGCCTTCCGGCGCCGTCGCTTCGGGCTGCTCAGCCCTCGTGCGGGCCCTCACTGACCCGGCGCACGTCGACCTCGACGTCGATGCCGCTCTGGGTGAAGACGTCGACGAAGCGCTTGGCCCATTCGACCGCCTCCTCCTTCGACCGCACCTCGATCAGCCCGAACCCGGCGATCAGCTCCTTGGTCTCGGTGAACGGCCCGTCGGTGATGGTGGTCTTGCCCGTGGTGGCGGTGATCCGGGCCGACTCCTCGCTGCTCTTGCACAGCCCTTCGGCGGCGAGCAGGATGCCGGCCTTGGCGACCTCCTCGAAGTAGGCGCCCATCCGCTTCATGAACTCCGGCGACGGCTCGAAGGTGCCGGGCACGGCCTCGTCCAGCTTGTGCATCAGCATGTAGCGCATTTCAGTGGTTCCTCTCATTGATGGTGTACAGGGAAACAGCGGTGAGCCAGGCGAAGACGAACAGTGAGCCGACGACCAGCCGGACGCTGATGCTGTCCTGGTCGGGCCAGGCCATGACGACGACCATCGCCAGCGCGCTGAGCACCGAGAACAGTGCCCAGCCGCGGGCGCCGAGGCGTAGCTGGCGGCGGGCGAACACCAGGCAGGCGATGGTGAGCGACCCGAAGGACAGCATCGCCCCGACTCCGTGCCCGTAGGAGTGCCAGCTCATCGTGGCCGGGTTGCCTTCCGGGGCACCGGCCGGCCAACCCATGCTCGGATCGGGGCGCAGCACCCCGGCGATGATCAGGCCGACGCCGAGGACGGCCACCAGCGCCGGCCCCCACGTCCCGGCCGGGCTGCCCCGCAGCGCCCGCCGCAGGCCGGCGGCGCCGGCGAGGGCCAGCAGCCCGGAGAGGACGAAGTTGCCGATCTGGAGCCAGCCGTACTCGCCGAGGGTGAGCAGGCTGAGCGGCTGCCGGCTGAGGTCGAAGCCGTCCCGGGTGAACGCCTGGGCCAGGCCCAGCCCGAGAAACAGCGGCCCGGCGGCCGCACCCGCGGTGAGCAGGGCGGACGTCGAGACACCCCGGGTCGTCCCGGCCCTGGTGAGCGTCGTACTGGTCATCCCGATCTCCTCGTCATCGTTGTTCTCGCTGACGCGTCGATCGGGCCGACCCGGATCCGACATGAGTTCTCAAGATTTTTTAGCGCCGCATTCGGCAGCCCGGGCCAGCAGCAGAGCACGCTCCCGGGCGTTGCCGGTGAGCGACGCCGCCCGCTCGAACTCGGCGCGCGCCTCGTCGTACCGGCCGAGCTTGAACAGCAGGTCCCCGAGCACGCTGGGCAGCAGGTGGTAGTGCTCCAACGCCGGCTCGTACTCCAACTGCTTGGCGAGTTCGAGGCCGGCGGCGGGCCCGTGCGCCTGGGCGACGGCGACGGCCCGGTTCAGCTCGACCACCGGTGAGGGCACGAGCCGCGCGAGCTCCGCGTAGAGGGTCGCGATCCGCGCCCAGTCGGTCTCCTCCGGGGTACGCGCCCGCGCGTGGCAGGCGGCGATCTCGGCCTGGAGCGTGTAGGGGCCGGGGTGGTCGGTGCGGGCCCGGTCGAGCGCGGCCAGACCGCGGCGGATGAGCAGCTGATCCCAGCGGCTGCGGTCCTGGTCGTTGAGGAGGATGGGCTCGCCGTCGGGGCCGGTGCGGGCGCGGGTGCGGGACGCCTGGATCTCCAGCAGGCCGGCCAGGCCGTGCACCTCGGGTTCGTCGGGCATCAGCCCCTGCAGCAGCCGGGCCAGGCGCAGCGCCTCCTGGCTGAGGGCCGGGCGCATCCAGTCGTCGCCGGCGGTGGCGGAGTAGCCCTCGTTGAAAATCAGGTAGACGACTTCGAGGACCGAGTCGAGCCGTTCGGCGCGTTCGGCCGGGCCGGGCACCTCGAACGGGATCTTGGCGGTGGCGAGGGTCTGTTTCGCGCGGGTGATCCGCTGCCCGACGGTCGGCTCGGAGGTGAGGAACGCGCGGGCGATCTCGCCGGTGGTGAGACCGCCGAGCAGCCGCAGGGTGAGCGCGGCCCGGGAGATCGGCGACAGGATCGGGTGGCAGGCGGTGAAGATCAGCCGCAGCAGGTCGTCCTCGATGTGGTCCTCGACAGCGGCGTCGAAGTCGGGGGTGTGCTGTTCGTCGAGGTCCCGGCCGAGTTCGGCGAGCGTACGCTGCTGGGTCTGCTTGCGGCGCAGCAGGTCGACGGCCCGGCGCTTGCCGACGGTCATCAACCACGCCCCGGGGTTGGCCGGTACGCCGTCGCGCGGCCACTGTTCGAGGGCGGCGACGAGGGCGTCCTGGGCAAGTTCCTCGGCCTGGCCGACGTCGCGGACGATCCCCGCGATGCCGGCGACGACCCGCCCGGCCTCCATCCGCCACACCGCCTCGACGGTGCGCCGCGCCTCGGTCTCCATGCGCCCATCAGAGCAGCCGGGTGGGACGTACTCAAGCAGGTCGGTGGCGGCGAGGCGGCGTTCCGGTCGTTGAACCGGACGAGCGACCCGACACGGGCGGCGCCGGTATTCACCGCCCCCGACCGGGCCGCGGTGCGGGCGTTCCGCGACGCCGCGGTCGCCGTCGGGGCGGAGGTGCTGCACGAGCCCCGGGTCTGGCCGGAATACCACCCGACCTACTATGGCGCGTTCGTCCGCGACCCCGACGGCAACAACGTCGAGGCGGTCTGCCACAAGCCGGAGTGACCGCAGGCGGCCGGCCTGCACTGGTGGCAGTAGGCCGGCTTCCGCTCGGGTCAGCACCGCCTGTCCCGGGCAGGATGGAGGAGTGGACATCGAGCCGGTCGACGCCGCGCCCGCGCAGGCGTTCTCGTGGGCGTCGCTGCGACAACGCTGGCAGGACCTGACCTTCCTGCACTGGGCGGTCACCCCGGAACTCGTCGCACCGCTGCTGCCCGCCGGCACCCGCCCGGACACCCTCGATGGAGTCACCTACGTCGGCCTGATCGGGTTCCGGATGGTCGGGCTGGGCCTCAGGCGGGGGCCGGGGGTGCCGTACTTCGGCACCTTCTGGGAGACCAACGTCCGGCTCTACTCGATCGACGACACCGGCCGGCGCGCGGTCGTGTTCCGCTCGCTCGACGCGTCGCGGCTGGTGCCGGTGCTGGTGGCGCAGTTGAGCCTGCGGCTGCCGTACAAGTGGTCGGCGATGCGGCTGGACCGGGACGGCGACCGCCTCACCTACCGCTGCCGGCGCCGCTGGCCCGGCCCGGCCGGTGCGACCAGCCGGATCGAGGTGCGGGTCGGCGAACCAATCGGCGCCCCCACCTCGCTGGACCACTTCCTCACCGCCCGCTGGGGGCTGCACACCCGGGCGTACGGGCGCACCCTGCACCTGCCGAACTGGCATCCACAGTGGCCCCTGCACCGGGCCGAGCTGCTGCACCTGGACGACGAACTGGTCACCGCCGCCGGGCTGCCGCCGATGCCCGGGCCACCGGTGAGCGTGCTCTACTCCCCCGGCGTCCCGGTCGTGTTCGGCACCCCGGTCCCCCTACGTTGACTCGCTGTCAGCGGCGGGCTGGCCGGCGACGCGCGAGCGGGCCGGAGCGCCGCCGCAACTCCCGGATGGTCTGCCTGAGCTCGAACTCGATTCGCGCGGCCTCGTACACCGCGTCCGCGTCCGGCTCCGCCGAACGGCGCTCGCACGGGTCCCCACATCCGGTGTGCTCAGTCACGGCACTCGCCTCCCCCGTCGCGCCGGGCCGTCCATCGCCCGATCGCTTACCGGCCCAACGAGGTGCCACGCATGGGGTCACTGTGATGGTCGTCACAATCCGACCGCCGGGTTTGCTGCGCCCGTCCGGCGGCTCAGCGGAGCGGGTCATGGGTGCCGCGCGGCACGTGGGGCTTGCAGCGGCGGACCCGGTCGGCGGCCAGCCGCCCGCCCACGGCGAGGCCGTACTTCTCGACGGCCGCCAGGCCGTACGCGCTGCAGGTGGGGGTGTAGCGGCACTGGCCGGGCCAGCGGTGCGACAGCCAGCGGCGGTAGCCGACGATGGCGGCCCGACCGGCCCGGTCCAGGCCGGGTGCGCGCACCGCGCCGGCGGCCAGCGAGCCGAGGGTGAGCAGGAACGAGAAGAGGCCGAAGTCGCAGCAGTCCGGGCCGTCGCAGTCACAGCCGTCGCAGTCGCACCAATCCTTTTGCTTCTTCTTGTGGTGCCGCTTCCGCTTGAGATTGAACACGACGCCATGGTGCGACACCCGCGCCAGCGGTTCGCTGGCGCATCACGTCAGGCCGCCTCGGCGAGCGGCGAGAAGCGCACGTCGAGCCGCATGTCCAGCGCACGCGCCAGCCGCTCAAGAACGACGAGCGTCGGCACGGTGCCACCGGCCTCGAAGATGCTATAGAACTGGCACCCCGTCGTCTGCCTGGTACGCCATACGGGCGGAGAGGAGCTGGCGAGGAGCTTCAGCGGACCGTGGTTGTCGTGATGGTGGCGGACAAACCGGTTGGCCGCATCCACGGGCCGGTAGCCCCATTCGGCCAGGGCCTGCGGGAGCCGGGGATCAGCGATGACAGCGGGCAGTGCGGCGAAGTCGGCATCGAGGGTCTCCCGCATCGGTACCTGGCCGACGACGCCGTGCGCTGCGGTGAGCAGGGTGACCATGTGGCCACCGACGATTCGGTAGTCCAACTCCAGGTGCACGGCGATTGATGACAGGTCCGCCAGTGTCAGGAATCCCGCGTCGGCGGCGCGGCTTGTCGACGTCAGAGCAACGACATCGGAGTCGAACCACGTGATGTCGGCTCGGTCATGCTGCCCGCTTTCCAGTCGATCGTTGGCGATGATCGTGCAGCACCCACTGCAGGTGATGCGCCGCCTCATCAGGGTCCGGTCCTGGGGCGCGAGCGACGTCCCAGAGGATCTGCAGTGGGTCCGCAAGTGGCAGGCTCCCCGATGGATTCTCGGTGCTCGGGCCCGGCCAGACTCCAGGATCCTTGGGCACGATGAGCTCCACTGTCGCATCGGCTTCGTTCGCCGGCGTGAGGCCCGCAGCCGTCAGGTCGACGCCGGTCTGGGCGTAGATGACCGCACGGTGCGGGCTTCGCCATGGGGCGATCATGTCGGCAGCCACGTCACCGGAGACCGCGGTCCTTCCGTGGCCGCTCTGCGCGAGCAGGCCGACGGCTACGTGTGCCTGCTGCACCGGCGAGTCGAGGCCGTACCAGAGAGTTCTCAAACCGCGCGGTCCTGGGTATGAGCGCAACCACCATTCGAAAACAGCGTCGAGATCAGTGACGTCCCAGCCGGCTGGGGTGCGGTGCACGAGGCCTTGTTCGGCCAACGCGGCGAGGGCCTGTGATACCCGAGGCTGGGAAAGGCTCGTAACCTGCGCCAACTGCTGTTGCCCGGCCCATGGTCGATTATCCGGCCTCCTCTCTTAATACTTATAACACGAGTTCCGGGCAGGTTCTTGGCGCCCGGATCTGACGGCAGCTGAATCGGTCGGAACCGACCGGATCAGGTCCGACGGGATCGGGTTGCGGCATGCGCGGACGCCTAGCGTCGATGGCGGAAACCGGAAGGAGCATCGGGTGCTGGAGCGGCTCAATCAGGCCATGGACCACCTCGAACGCCACCTCGACCAGCCCCTGGAGGTGGCCGAGCTGGCGCGGATCGCGTGCGCGTCGGAGCACTATTTCCGGCGGCTGTTCTCGGCCCTGGCCGGGATGCCGCTGTCGGAGTACGTGCGCCGCCGCCGGCTCACCGTGGCGGGCGCCGACGTGCTGTCCGGGGAGGCGTCGCTGCTGGAGGTGGCGGTCCGCTGGGGGTACGGCTCGAACGAGGCGTTCGCCCGGGCGTTCCGCGCCGTGCACGGCGTCGGCCCGCAGGAGGCCCGGCGTACGGGGGCGACGCTGCGCGCCCAGCCCCGGATGTCCTTCCGACTCGTCGTCGAAGGGAGCGCCAGCATGGAGTATCGGATCGTGGCGAAGGAGGCGTTCCGCCTGGCCGGGCGGAAGGCGCGGGTGCCGCTGGTCCACGAGGGGATGAACCCGCACATCGTGGCGTTCCTCCAGGGTCTCGACCCGGGGGTCGTACGCCGGATCGAGGCGTTGTCGGACCAGGAGCCGCGCGGGCTGGTCAACGTCAGTGACGACCTGGCGGGGTCGCGGGCGGAGGGCACCGAGCTGGACTACTGGCACGGGGTGGTGACCGGCGGGGACGTGCCGGCGGACCTGGACAGCCTGCCGGTGGAGGCGGGTGACTGGGCGGTCTTCCGCAGCTCGGGCGCGTTCCCGCAGGCGTTGCAGTATCTGTGGCGGGACGTGTTCACCCAGTGGTTCCCGTCCAACCCGTACGAGAGCCGGCCCGGGCCGGAGATCTCGCAGGTGCGGGTGGCGGCGGACGGGCGGACCGCCGACGCGGAGCTGTGGATCCCGGTGCGGAAGGTGTGACGGTCAGGCCAGGGCGGCGGCCCGCTTGAGGCAGGCGGGCACGTCGCCCAGGTGGTACGGGTGCTCGCTGGGCTCGATGCCGGCGAGGAACATCGCGTACACGGCGGCCATCCGCAGGGGTGCGACCGGGCGGAGCAGGTCGACGGCCCGGCGGGGGTCGCTGCCGGGGGCGTCGGCCTGCCAGCGGGTGACCCAGGCGTCGAGCAGCAGCCCGGCGGTGGCGTCGTCGAGGGTCTCGGTGAGGCGCAGGATGTCGAAGGCGGGGTGCCCGACGAACGCGTCGCCCCAGTCGATGAAGGTTGCCCGGTGGCCGTCGCCGCAGACGTTGCCGGGGTGCAGGTCGCCGTGGACGAGCGTGTCGGGCAGCCCGCAGTCGCGTACCTGGGCGAGCCGGTCGTCGAGGCCGGCGAGCAGGTCGGCCACCACCGCGGTGTCGTGCGGGGTGAGCTGGTCGCGGATCCACCGTGCGAGGGCCGGTCCTCGCCAGTCGGGTACGCCGGCCGCGACCAGCGCGGCGGCGTCGCCGGCGGCGTGCAGCTGGACGGTGTGGTGGGCGGCAGCGATGGCGGCCCGTTCGGCCGGGTCGGCGGCGTAGCGGTCCGCGCCGGGGATGTGGTCGAGCAGGACCCGGCCGGTGTCGTCGGCGGCGAGCAGCATCGGCACGAGGTCGGGTGCGGCGGTGGTGAGCCAGCGCAGCACGGCGGCCTCGTGCCGGAAGAAGGCGGGCACCTGCTTGAGCCAGGCGGTGCCGGCCGGGCCGTCGAGCCGCCAGATGGCGGACAGGTTCCAGGTGCGGTGCTGGGCGACGGCGGTCACCGGGCGGCCGATCCGGTCCAGCTGGGCGGTGGCCCAGGCGAGGCTGCGGGCCGGGCCGCCGGGCTCGGCCCACGGGGCGCGCAGCGGGTGCGGCGCGAGATCCGCGCTGACCGGTGCCAGGGGTACGGCGGGGGGCGCGGCCACCTCAGCCAGGTAGGTGAGGTGCCCGCCGGGCGGTTCGGGGCGGTCGGCGGTGAGCAGCCGCAGCACGGCCGCGTCGATGCGGTACCGGTGGCGGGCCTGGTCGAGGATCGCGCCGACCTGCTGCCACCAGGGCTCGGGCACGTCGAAGGCGGGGAGGGCGCCGAGCGGCCGGCCGGTGGGGTCGACCAGGACGAGGGTCACGGTGCGGGACACGCGCGGGACCCTAGCGGGGTGGTTCCCCGGCGTGCACCGGATTTCTGGTGGGGATCCTCGCCGGGTGGGCACGCCATGCGGGACCTCCGGTCACACGGTTGCTGGCGGCAGCGCCCCGTCGACGGCCACAGGCGACCGGTCCGCCAAACCGCCGTGGCCTCCGGCCCCGAGACGGACCAGGGTGCACGGTCCGGGACGGCTACGGGTTGACCCCGGATGTCTCCGACCGGCCTCGGCGGCCAGGCTGAGGCAATGACGATCATGGACATGTCGAGGCGTATCTCGTACCCCTGGTTGCGGCCGGCGGCCGTGACCGCCGCGCTGCTGCTGCTCGGCTACGGCACCCTGCGCCTGCTCGACCGGTTGGACGGGCACATCAGCAAGGGTGCGTGGGGATGGAACACCGGGCACACCCTGTTCCTGCTCGGCATCGTCGCGTTCGGGGCGGTGATCGTCGGGCTGCGCGGGCTGCTGCGTACCCGATCGCCCCGGCTGCGGGCGGTGGACGAGATGGCCGCGGTGGCCGGCCTGGTCGGCGCGGCCGCCTTCGTGTGGGTGATCCTCGGCGACCTGTTCCCGCGCTTCGCCGACGCGGTGCCGCCACCGGACGCGGTGCTGCTGGGCGGGCCGGCGCTGTTCGAACTGGGTCTGCTGGTGCTGCTGGTCCGGGCCGCCGTGGCACGGCTGCTGCCGGCGTGGGGGCCGGTGCTGGTGCTGGTCGGGTTCGCGGCGATCGCGGTGAACCTGGACCTGCTGCCGGTCGGCGCCGCCCTGGTGCTCGCCGGTCTGCTGCCGCTGCGGATCACGGCTGGGCGTGAAGCGTGACGGCGGTCAGACGTAGAGCGGGCGGCGGGTGCCGTCGTGGTCGGCGCACGGCCCGCCCTGCATTCCGGTCCGGCTGAGCAGGCCGTCCTCGCACTGGACCAGGTAGCCCTTGCCGTCCCACAGGTTCGAGACGCAGGCGAACCAGTCGCAGACGTCCGGGGCGGGGTCGTAGATGTAGGAGCCGCCGCAGTAGGTGTAGCCGTACGGGTTGGGTGGCGCGCCGCAGCGGTCCGTCGCCGGGGGACTCGACGAGGTGGACAGGGTCGGCGAGGGGCTGGCGGTCGCCCCGGGCGACGAGGAGGGTGGGGCTGGAGGCTGGTCGGCGGTCGAGGCCGGGGTCCCGGTGGTGGGCGCGGTGGTCGCGGGCCGTCCACCCGATGTCTGGCCGGGTGCGGTGCGGGTGGGGTGGGGCGCGGTGGAGTTGGCCGGTGCGCCGAGGCCGGTGGACGGGGGCGGGAGCGCCGGGTCGATCGGCGCGACGCTGCGATCCACGTTCATCCCGACCACGGGACGGTCCGGCACGGATCCGTGGAACACGCTCGCGACCCCGGCGAGCGCGAGGGCGACCGCGACGGCGGTGATCAGCGCCGGCCGGACGAGCCGGGCGGTCAGCGGGGCGTCGGCGGGGGTGGCCGGCACCGGGATCGGCGGGCGGTCGTGCCAGTGCGCGACGATCTCGTCGTCGAGCCGGTCCAGCAGCGCCGGGTACGTTCCGGTCGCCCGGGCGTACGCCAGGGTGAGCCGGAGCCGGAACGCCGACACCTCGGCCCGGGGCACCCGGACTCCCCGGATCCGGCCCGGGCCCTGCGGGTGGAGCAGGGTGACCGGCTCGCCGGGATGGTGGGCCACCCCGCCCAACCGGTCGTACGGCCATTCCTGGTGCTCGTGGCGTCCCACGAGGATCAGCCGCCGGTCGGTGACCACCGCCGTGCCGGCGTCGACCACGCTGATGCCGTTCGGCTGCCGGCGTGACCGCCGGGTGTCCTCGACGGGCACGACGGTCAGCTCCACGGTGGGCAGATCGGCGGTGTGCCGTGCCGTCACCTCGACCAGTTCCGCCGCGGGCTGCACGGCCAGCACGACCTCGTCGTCGTCGAGGTCCACGGGCAGTCCCGCCGCCGTTTCCGCCGGCGGGACGGGCTCTTCGGCCTCGCAGTAGAGCCGGCGCAGTTCCTCGTCGCGCCGGCGCCACGCCTGCAGCGCGACGTCGTACGCCGTGCGTCGCCGCTCGTTCTCCCGCCCGACCCACCGGGCCCGCCAGCCGAGGGTGTCACCGTCCGTCGCCGTCACCGGGCCGCCTCGCATCATGAAGGGCTTCCGCGTCCACCCGGTACAACCCGGCGTGTCCGGGAAGGACACGATCCGCATCGACGGGTTTCGGCTCGTTCCGGCTGGCCGATCGGTGGAGGCGACGTCGAACCACGCGTTCCCGGGCGGCCTGGCGCTGGTGCTGTGGGGCAGGGACAAGCTCGCCGACGACGCCGGCCTGGCCGACCGGGGTGAGGACGGTTTCGGCGGGGTGGGCCTGGCGCAGAACGTACGCAGCCGCGAGCAGGTCGACGAGATTCTGGGCCGGGCGGCCGAGGCCGGGGCGACGGTCACCCGGCCGGCCCGGGACACCTTCTACGGCGGGTACGCGGGCTGCTTCACCGACCCGGACGGGCACCTGTGGGAGATCGCCTGGAACCCGGGCTTCCCGCTGGCCGAGGACGGCACGCTGACCGTCCCCGACTTCACCGCCTGAGCGTCAGGTCCACACCGTACGGCGGAAGCCCCGGTTGTCGGCGCAGGCGTCCCGCTGCCCGCCGGTCAGGCTGACCGTGCCGTCCCGGCACTGCACCAGCCAGCCGCGGCCGGACCAGAACCCGGGTACGCAGTCGAACCAGTCGCAGACGCCCCGGGCCGGTGTGCGGATGCGGGAGCCGCCGCAGAAGTCGTACCCGAAGGGGTTGACCGGGGCGCCGCAGCGCCGCTCGGCGCCCGGAGGCGGCGCGGCGTCGCGCGACGGCGAGGCCGTCGGCGTGGTCCGGCTGCGGTGCGGCTTGGGCGCGGTGGTCTGGTCGACCCGAACCACCGGGCCGAGCTGCGGGGCCCCGGGCGTGGTGGTCGCCCCCGGCGTGGCGGCGGAGGCGACCTCCGAGCCGGGCCGCACCGGCGGGTCGGACTCGAAGAGCATCGCCGGCACGACCAGCGCGAGGACCACACCGGCGAGGACGGTCCGCCGGCCGCCCGGGACCAGCGCCGACAGGTGGGCCTGGGCCGGGGTGATGATCGCCGGGCGGACCGGACGGACCGCGTCGTGTTCCTCGATCAGCTCGTCGAGCTGGGCGACGACCGCCGCCCGCTGTTCGATCGCGTCGGCGAAGGCCAGGGTCAGCCTGAACCGGAAGTCGGCGACCGCGCCGGTGGGCAGCAGCAGCCCGGAGGTACGCCGCCGGTCCAGGACCTGGATCAGCGTCACCGGCGCGCCCGGGTCGTGGGACAGCCCGGTCATCCTCCCGTACGCCCAGTCGCGGCGGCCGCGCCCGCCGAGCAGGACCAGCCGGCGGTTGGTGAGCACGGCCAGCCCGGCGTCGGTCACCCGGACGCCGTCGGGGCGGCGCGGGCGCACCACCGGCGGTTCGGGGTCGACGAGCAGTTCGGGGGCGGGCAGCACGGCGGTGTGCCGCACCTCGACCAGTTGCGCGGCGGGCAGGGTCCAGAAGACCACCTCGCCGGGGGACAGCTCCATCGGTAGGCCGAGGCCCGCGTCGGTGGAGCCGTGGAAGGACTCGGCGAGCGTACGCAGCCGGCGCAGTTCCTCGTCGCGTCGTCGCCACGCCTCGTCGGCGGCGTGGAACGACCGCTGCCGCCGCTCGTTCTGCCGGTGCGCCCACCGGTAACGCCATGTGGAACCCGTCGAATCAGTCTTCGCCACGCCGACTCCTCCGCCGCGCGAGTCCACCAATCGGGGTGTCATTCACATCAACTGGCAGGTAAGGGCGGCAAGACACGCGAAAGTCGCCAATCTGACCGATCGGCTGATTGACCCGCACGTTAGGCGGAATCCGCCGCGTCGATTTCCGCGCTCCCGGCCGCTGCCGCTTCACCATGCGAGGGCATCCGAGCGTCGGTAACGTCAGCCGCAAGGGCGATCGTGCCCTGGTCCTCACGCCGTCGCGGGGCACCGCGGCCCTCACGAGGAGGTGAACCGGTGGGCGGGACGGCCGTCGTGGTGGGCGTGGACATCGGCACCACCAGCACCAAGGCGGTCGCGTACGACACCGGCGGCCGGCAACTCGCCGTCCACTCGATCGGCTACCCCCTCGACGAGCCGCACCCCGGATACGCCGAGCAGGACCCGAAACTGATCTTCGACGCGGTGGTGGGAACCATCCGCGCGGTGGTGGAACAGCTCCCGGACCCGGTCGCCGGGCTGTCCTTCAGCACCGCCATGCACAGCCTGATCGGGCTGGACGCCGGCGGCAATCCGCTCACCCCGTCGGTCACCTGGGCCGACTCCCGGGCCAGCGCCCAGGCCGAACGGCTGCGCGCCGCGCCGTCCGGGCTCGCCCTGCACCGGCGCACCGGCACCCCGGTCCACCCGATGGCCCCGCTGGCCAAGCTGGTCTGGTACGCCGAACAGGAACCCAAGCTGCACGAACGGGTCGCGCACTGGGTGAGCATCAAGGACTACGTGCTGCTGCGGCTGGCCGAAGCCCTGGTCACCGACCACTCGGTCGCCTCGGCCACCGGCCTGATGAACATCCACCACCTCGCCTGGGACGGCGAGGCGCTGGCCATCGCCGGCATCACCGAGGAGCAGTTGCCGCAGCTCGTCCCCACCACCCACGTGCTGCCCGGGCTGACCGCCGAGGCGGCGAGGGCGACCGGCCTGCCCGCCGGCACCCCGCTCGTGGTCGGCGCCGGCGACGGACCGCTGGCCAACCTGGGGCTCGGCGCGGTGCACCCCGGCGAGGTGGCCTGCTCCATCGGCACCAGCGGCGCGATGCGGGTGATGGTGGAACGCCCCGGCGTCGACCCGCTCGGCGGCGTGTTCTGCTACGCCCTCACCGAGCAGCGCTGGGTGGTCGGCGGCGCGATCAACAACGGCGGCATCGTGCTGCAGTGGTCCGGCGAGGCGCTCGCTCCCGAACTCGGCGAGCACGCCGAGGAGGAACTGCTCGCCCTGGCCGCGAAGGCACCCGTCGGCTCCGGCGGGCTGATCATGCTGCCGTACCTGCTCAGCGAGCGGGCACCGCACTGGAGCGCGCTGCCGCGCGGCGCGTACGTGGGGCTGACCCACGGACACCGGCGCGAGCACCTGGTGCGGGCCGCGCTGGAGGGGGTCTGCCAGCAGCTCGCCCTGGTCCTCGCCTCGGTCAGGGCGGCCGGCAACGAGGTACACGAGGTCCGGGCCAGCGGCGGCTTCGCCCGCAGCCCGCTCTGGCGGCAGATCCTCGCCGACGCGCTCGGCATGCCGGTGCGCTTCCCCGCCGGCCACGAAGGCTCCAGCTTCGGGGCGGCGCTGCTGGGCATGCAGGCACTCGGGATGATCTCCTCGATCGACGTCGCCGCCGACCTGGTACGGATCCAGGAAACGGTACGCCCCGACCCGGCCGCCGCCGCCACGTACGCGGCCCTGCTGCCGCTCTTCTCCGAGCTGTACGACGCGCTCGTACCGACGTTCGCGTCGCTGCGACGGCTGGCGCCCAGCCTGCCGCCGGAACCGCCACCCACCGCCCTTCCTCAGTGATCGCCCGTCCCGAGGGCACGGACGCCTGACCAACCGAAGGTCGTGATAGCCGTGATCACACTGCTCGCCGCACCGGCGCTCACCAACGCCGGGCACACCCAACTGGTCATCGCCGCCCTGCTCGGCATCGCCGCGGTGGTGGTGCTCATCGCCTGGGGCAAGGTGCACCCGTTCCTGGCGCTGATCCTCGGCGCGGCGGTGCTCGGCGCGGTCGCCGGCGTCGCCGCCGACAAGATCGTCACCTCGTTCAGCGCCGGGGTCGGCTCCACCGTCGGCGGCGTCGGCCTGCTCATCGCCCTCGGCGCGATGATCGGTGGCCTGCTCGCCGAATCCGGCGGCGCGGACAGCATCGTCGAACGGGTGGTCGCCCGGGTCTCCGGCAGCGCCCTGCCCTGGGCGATGGCCGGGGTCGCCGCGCTGATCGGCCTCCCGCTGTTCTTCGAGGTCGGCGTGGTGCTGCTGGTGCCGATCGTGCTGCTGGTGTCCCGCCGGGTCGACGTGCCGCTGATGAAGATCGGCATCCCGGCGCTGGCCGGCCTGTCCGTGCTGCACGGCCTGGTGCCCCCGCACCCCGGCCCGCTGGTCGCGATCGACGCCCTCGGCGCCAACCTCGGCCAGACCCTCGCCCTGGGCCTGCTCATCGCCATCCCCACGGTGATCATCGCCGGCCCGGTATTCGGCAACTTCATCGCCCGCCACGTGCCGGCCACCGCGCCGGAGGCGCTGCTGCCCACCCGCCGGCCCCTCGCCGTCGCCGACGCCAAGCGGCCCACCACGCCCGCCGGCGGCCGGCTCGACGCCGACGGCGACCTGGTCACCGAGGACGACCTGATCAACCCCGGCACCGGCCGCCCCGGCGAACCGATCGAGGAGGGGCAGCGGCCCCGCCGGGCACCCGCGCTCTGGGCCGCCGTGGTCACCGTGCTGCTGCCCGTGGTGCTGATGCTGCTGCGCGCGATCGGCGAGCTGGCCCTCGCCAAGGACACCGCCGGCCGCAAGACGCTGGACATCATCGGCACCCCGATCGTCGCCCTGCTGGCCGGCGTCATCTTCGCGATGATCTTCCTGGGCTACCGGACCGGTTTCAATCGCACCCAGGTCTCCGGCTTCCTCGGCGGCTCGCTGCCGGCCATCGCCGGCATCCTGCTGATCGTGGCGGCCGGCGGCGGCTTCAAGCAGGTCCTGGTCGACGCCGGGGTGGGCAACCTGGTCGCGGACGCCGCCAAGAGCGCGAACATCTCCCCGCTGCTGCTCGGCTGGCTGGTCGCCGTCGGCATCCGGATCGCCACCGGCTCGGCGACCGTCGCCACCATCACCGCCGCCGGCATCGTCTCCCCCCTCGCCGCCACCCTGAACCAGCCCGAGGTGGCGCTGCTGGCCCTGGCGGTCGGCTGCGGGTCGCTGTTCTTCTCGCACGTCAACGACGCCGGCTTCTGGCTGGTCAAGGAGTACTTCGGGCTGACCGTCGGGCAGACCATCAAGAGCTGGTCGGTGATGGAGACGATCATCTCCGTGGTCGGCTTCGCCGGCGTCCTCCTGCTCGACCTGGTGTTGTGACAACGACGGGTGCTGCGCCGGTGGTACGTGCAGTCGCCGCGGGTTCACCACCGACAAATGCTGTACGAGTCGTACGAGTTGTACAATCCAGGAATGAGTGAGCCCGCGGCCGAACTTCCGATCTCCGACGCCCGCGACAGCCTCGCGGACGTCGTCTCCCGCGCCCACTACGCCGGGCGAATCACCTACGTCACCCGCCGCGGGCAACGACTGGCTGCCATCGTGCCCGCCGAACTGGCCGAGGCAATCGAACGCGCCGAAGACGCCGCTGATGTTGCCGCTGCCCGCGATGCCCTGACCCGCATCGACGCCGGCGACACCCCGATCCCGCTGACCGAGCTGCGCGACGAGCTCGGGCTGTGAGCAACCCGCTCCCACCGGCCTATAGCGTCCACCTCGACAAGGCCGCCGCCAAGCTGCTGCGCAAACTCGATCGCCCCGTGCAGGCCCGCCTCGTCACCGCCATCGCCGGCCTGGCCACCCAGCCCCGACCCGCCGGCGTCAAAGCCCTGGCCGGACATCCCGGCCTGTTGCGCGTCCGCGTCGGCGATTACCGCATCGTCTACACCATCCGAGACCAGGAACTACTCGTCCTCGTGGTCCACCTCGGCCACCGCGGCGACATCTACGACACTCTCTGACAATGACAGCGGCTCGGCGCAACAGCGGGGCTTAGCTGGTCAGGGCGCCTCGACGCCGGAGATGCGGAACCGGTGCACCTCGGCGCCGCGGATCGCCGCCACCTGCTCCTCGCTCGGGCCGGACCCACGGAAGGCCAGCAACTGCTCGTCGCTGTCCCACCGCTCGTACACGTTGATCCGGCCCGGCTCGACCAGGTCCGCGCTGACCGCGAAGTCGACGCAGCCCGGCGCCGAGCGGGCCGCCCGGACGGCCTCCACACAGGAGGCCAGGTAGGCGTCCCGCTCGGCCGGGTCGACATACAGGGTGCCGGCGACGATGATCACGTGACCTCCCGGGGCTGAACCGTCCAGCCCATCCTGCCAACCAGAGCCGGGTCAGGCGCGGCTGATCGCGTTGGCGTGGATCGCCTCGTTCAGATATGCGGCCAGGCCCGGCCGGATCTTCTCGAAGTACGCGGTGAACCGCGGGTCGGCCACGTACATGTCGGCCAGCCCGGTGTGGATCTCGTATGAGCAGTCGTAGAACCAGCGGCTGATGAGCTGCCGGTGCTCCTCCGCCAGCCCCATCGCCTCCGGGCCGTCGGCCGGGGCACCCGAGTCCACCAGCGCGGTGATCCGCCGTGCCCAGTCCTCGTTCTCGGCCTTGTTGCGCAGCCAGTCCTCCTTCGAGAACCGGGCGACCCGCTCGGCCGACTGCCGGTACGCCTCGGTGCCGCCCCAGCGCCGTTCCGCCTCCTCGGCGTGCTCGTCCGGGTCGAAGTCCCCGAACACCTCGAACCGCTCCTCCGGGGTGAGCTGAATGTCCAACTTTCTCGCCTCCATCGCGAGTTCGATCGCCGCGACCATGTCCCGCAGCTTCCCGATCCGCCCGGTCAGCAGCTCGTGCTGCCGGCGCAGGTGCGGCAGCGGGTCCCCGCCCGGGTCGTCGAGGATCTCGGCGATCTCCTCCAACGGGAACCCCAGCTCCCGGTAGGCGCGGATGAGCTGCAACCGCTCCAGGTCGGTGTCGTCGTAGCGGCGGTAGCCGGCCGGGCTGCGCTCGCTCGGCGACAGCAGCCCGATCTCGTCGTAGTGGTGCAGCGTCCGCACGGTCACGTGGGCCGCCCGGGCCACCTGACCCACCGTGTAGGCCATGGGTTCCCTCCCTTCCGCGACCAAGGCTGCCGCCTCCCGCTACGTGAGGGTCAAGCCCGATTGTGCCGCCGACCCGCCGGGAAGGAACCGGAACAGCGATCGCCCCCGGCCTCCCGCGGGGGTGGGAGGAGGCCGGGGGCGATCAGGTCACGCCGGGGTCAGCGGGTGACGGGCTCCTTGGCCCGCTCCGGGGCGGCGAACGCCTCGCTGGCCGGGGTGCGGACGGCGTGCCAGAGGCCGGCGACCGACAGCAGCAGGAGCAGCGCCGCGCCGAGGTACATGGCCAGGGCGCCCTGCTCGGCCTTGCGGCCGAACTCGCTGAACCCGTACGAGGTGAGCAGCATGCCGCGCAGCGTCTCGCCCTTGAACACGGTCTCCCGCTGGGCGCTGGTCTCGGCGAGCTGCTTCTGCAGGTCGGCCAGGTTGGCGGCCTTGGTCTGCTCGGCCTGGGCCACCTGCGCCTTCAGCGCCGACTCCGGCCCACCGAGGTCGGCGTACGTCTTGCCGCCGCCGATCGCCTTGAGGTGCAGGCCGATGAACTCGTTGGCGTAACATTCGGCCTGCTTGCCGGTGGTGAGCCGCTGGCCGGCGTACTCGCGCAGGCAGTCCGACTTCTTCTCCTCGTCGGTCAGCGCGTTGGCCGGCTTGAAGCTGATGTGCTGCTGGGCGAGCTGGTCGTGCACGTAGTCGTTGGCGAAGTTGGCGTTCGTCGTAAGGACGATGCCCACGACGAGCAGCAGGACCGCGAGGCCCAGCCCGCCGATGCTGAACAGCAGATCCAGCGTCCGTCGCTTCATGTTGGGCTCCTGTTTGGATGGTGACCGCTATCTGGTGGCGGTTCCATCGTCGCCGTGCGACGGCCATCCGGAGCAGGGCCGAACCCCCTGTCCCGTCCGGGACCTTAGGCCCGCCTCACCCCGGGCCGTTCAGCCATCACGTCGAGCGGGGTGAGCGCGGCGAGCAGGTCGGGCAGGGCCTTCGGGCGCCCGTACCGCCAGCCCTGGCCGTGCACGCAGCCGATCGCGGCCACCGCCGCGTGCTGGGTGCCGGTCTCCACGCCCTCGGCCACCACCATCAGGTCGAACGCGCCGGCCAGCCGGTTGACCATCTCCACGGTGGCGTACGCCCGGCTGTCCTCGGCGTCCAGTCTGGCCACGAAGGACCGGTCGATCTTCAGCTCGGTGGCCGGGATCCGGTGCAGGTAGCTGAGCGACGAGTAGCCGGTGCCGAAGTCGTCGATGGCGATCCGTACGCCGAGCTCGCGGAGCTGGGCCAGCCGGTCCAGCACCGCTTCGCTCCCCTCGATCAGGGCGGACTCGGTGAGTTCGAGGGTGAGCGCGTGGGGTGGCAGGCCGGCCGCGCCGATCGCCCCGGTGACCGTGGCGATCAGGTCGGGGCGGCGCACGTGGGCGGCGGCGATGTTGACCGCCACGGTCACCTCGGGGGCGTGCCGCCGCCAGGTGGCCGCGGCGTGGCACGCCTGCCCGAGCACCCACCGGTCGATCGCCAGGATCAGCCCGGTCTCCTCGGCGAGCGGCAGGAACTTCGCCGGGGTGAGCACCCCGAGCCGCGGGTGCCGCCAGCGGACCAGCGCCTCGGCGCTGCGGACCTGACCGGTGGCCAGGTCGACGATCGGCTGGAACTCCATGAGCAGTTGTCCCTCGTCGACCGCCCGGCGCAGGTCGGCGATCAGCTCGGCCCGGCTCACCGCCGACTCGCGCAGTTCCGGGGTACAGGTCCGGTACGCGGACTTGCCGGCCGCCTTGGCCGCGTACATGGCGATGTCGGCGTCGCGGAGCAGGTCGGTGTGGGAGGTGTGCTGGGGGCCGTACTCGGCGATGCCGATGCTGGCGGAGGGGTGGACGCCGAGGTCCTCCTCGCCGGGCAGTGGTTCGAGCGCGGCGAGCAGCCGCTCGGCGAGCCGTTCGGGCGACACCGGCCGGTCGCCGCTGACCAGCACCGCGAACTCGTCGCCGCCGAGCCGGGCGATCATCCCGTCGGTGCCGACGCTGTCGCGCATCCGTTCCGCGATGCTGTTCAGCAGGCGGTCCCCGGCGGCGTGTCCGAAGCGGTCGTTGACCTGCTTGAAGCCGTCCAGGTCGAGGAGCAGCACGGCGACCCGGCCGCCGTCGCGCAGGGCGCGGCGTAGCCGGCGGGTGAAGGTCAGTCGGTTGGGCAGCCCGGTGAGCTGGTCGGAGTACGCGAGCCGGCGCAGCCGGACGACCAGCCGCAGGTTCTCGTTGGCGGCCAGCCCCTGCCGCAGGGCGAGGACCGCGAGCAGGGCCATCATGCTGATGAAGATCAGGTGTGGGGTCTGCCCGGTGGGCTGTCGGGCGAGCACCACCGCGACGATCGCACCGCCGACCGGCAGGTACGGCAGGGCCACCCGCCACCACGGCGGCAGCGGCGACTCGACGATCTCTTCCTCGTCGTCCCAGCCGGACGGGGGCGGCCAGGTGGTGGCGACGCCCATCAGCAGGTAGCTCAGTGGCCAGCAGACGTCGATCGGGTGCCCGGGGAAGTAGGTGCCGTGCGCGACGAGGGAGACGTAGGCGGCGTCGGCGGCGGCCCGGATGGCGAGGCTCGCGCCGATCAGGGTGAGCGCCCGCCACATCGGTCGCGCCGGCCCGGAGACCGCCACCAGGATGGTGAGCTGCATCAGGTCGAACATCGGGTAGAGCAGCCCGAAGGTGCGCAGCGGGTCGGTCAGGTCGGCGTCGGCGATGTCGCGGAACACCACCACCCAGCCGATCGGGATGAGCGCGAACGCGACGATCACCCCGTCGAGCACCGTACGGGCCTGCCCGACCAGGCTGCGCGGGGCGGCCAGGGAGCAGAGCAGCGCGGCGGTGCCGGTGACGATGCCGGCGGTGAAGAGCCCGCCGACCAGCAGGGTGTTCGGCAGCGGGTGCCCACCGAGCCGTTCGACGGTCCACACCGTACGGCCGAGGGCGGCGAGGGCCATGGTGACGGCCAGCAGCGTCCAGAACCGGCGCAGTGGTAGCGGGTGTCGGCGGGCCACCCGGGTGCAGGCGAGCGCCGCCCAGCTCGCCACCGTCACCGCGCCGAGGTCGCTGACCAGCGCGGCGTTGGGCAGGTCCGTGAACAGCCAGCCGGCTTCCCCGAGTACGACGAACGCGGCCGCGACGAGCCCGACGCGGCCGGCGAGCGGGGAACGGGCCCGCACCATCACGGCCGGGTCCACGTCCTGCTGGGGCACAAAGATTCGCTCCGGCTCTCTCTCAGACGCGCACCTCGACGATGAGGACCGGTTGCGGACGGCGAACGGCGCCAGCCTAGTCAGCAGCAGGTGCCACCGCCAGAGTGGACCGGCGCGTCAGCCGGCCGGCGGCCGCCCGCCCCGACGGTAGAGGGCGACCAGGACGCCGTGGCGCGGCTGGTCCGGCCCGGCCTCCTCGGCCTCGCCGACGAGTTCTTCCAGGGTGGCCCGCAGCCGGTCGGCCTGCTCGGGGGTGAGCCGCAGGTGGCGCAGGTGCAGCAGCGGGTCCGGGTCGGCGGAGATCTCCTCGGCGACCGCGCCCAGCAGCGCGGCGGTGGCCTCGGCGTCGCCCTCGCCGCCGACCAGGCGACGGAAGGAGCGTTCGTGGTACTGCTCGGTGCCGCCGCGGACCTGGCGGGTGTGGGCGACCCGGACCAGGCCGGCCTCGGTGAGCATCTTGAGGTGGTGGGCGACGGTGCCCTTCGCCGCGCCCAGCCCGGCGGCGAGTTGGCTGATGGTGGCGGGCCCCGCACCGAGGGCGAAGAGCAGCCGGTGGCGGAACGGGTGGGCGAGCGCCTTGAAGTGGGCCGGGGTGCGGACCTGGAGCGCGTCGGGGATCTGGTCGGGCACGCCAGAAAGCGTCCACTTCTCTTGACGCTTTGTCAATCGGCTGCTCTACTGCCACCACCGAACAAGGACGGGGGCATGCGATGCGTCAGGACGAGATCACCGAGATCGTCGAGCGGTCCGCCAAGCTGGTCGCCGAGCACTACGTCTTTCCCGACCAGGCCGAGCGGATCGCCGCCCACCTGGGCGACCGCCTCCGCGCCGGCCGGTACGCCGACGTCGCCGATCCCGCCACGCTGGGCGCGCTGGTCACCGAAGACCTCCAGTCGGTCAACCGGGACCTGCACCTGCGGCTCAAGCACCACGCCGAGCCGCTGGCCGACGTCGACGACGACCCGGCCGACGCGCAGTTCGCCCGGCTCGCCGAAACCACGATGGGCGGCGTCGCCCGGGTGCAACGCCTCGCCGGCAACGTCGGGCTGCTCGCGATCGCCCCCGCCCTCTTCCCGCCGCAGCTGTCCGGCGACGCCGTGACGGCCGCCCTACGGCTGCTCGGCACCACCGACGCGCTCCTGCTCGACCTGCGCGGCAACCACGGCGGCAGCCCGGACATGGTCGCCCTGATCTGCGGCTGGTTCTTCGCCGAGCCGGTGCACCTGCACACCATGTACGACCGGGCCGGCACCGGCCGCCAGTACTGGAGCGCCGCCCACCTGCCCGTCCCCCGCTACGACCCGAACAAGCCGGTATACGTACTGACCAGCGGAAAGACGTTCTCCGGCGGCGAGGAGCTGGCGTACGACCTCCAGCAGCTCGGCCGGGCCACCGTCGTCGGCGAGGGCACCGGTGGCGGAGCCCACCCGCGGGTCGGCTTCCGGGCGCACCCGCACCTGGAGCTGACCGTGCCGGTGGCCCGGCCGGTCCACGCGGCCAGCGGCACCAACTGGGAGGGCTGCGGGGTCGCCCCGGACGTCGAGGTCCCGGCCGAGGGTGCGCGTGACGTCGCGTACAAGATGGCCCTGGAGGCGCTGCTCGCCGCAGACCCGCAGCGGCGGACGGCGGACGAGGCCCGGGAGGCCGTCGCCGCCCTCGGCTGAGATCAGGACCACTCCTCCGCCGGGTCGCCGTCGCTGCCGTCCGCCGGACCCTCCCGGTCGGGCGCCGCAGTCGGCGGGCCGCCGTGGGTCCACGGGGTCTCCTCCGGCGCGGGGAAGTTGCCGGCCGGCAGGTACGCGTCCGACAGGGTGGTCAGGCAGAGCCGCTCGCCCACCTCGGGCACGCTGCCCGGCGTCGCGGTCAGTCCGCGCCCCATCCCGCCGGAGAGCTCCAGCACCACCTCGGTCTTGCCGTCCGCAGCGGGGGTCACGAAGACCACCTTCGCCTTCTGGCTCGGCCGGGCCGGCGAATACAGCGTGGCCCCCACCGGCGCCAGCACCGGCTCGGTGGTGACCACCTGGATGCGGGGGCGCAGCACCGGCCGCTTGCCGCTGTCGTCCACCCGCTTCGGGTCCGCGAGGGTCACGTCGCCGACGAACGCCTCCCCGGTCAACCGGTGCTCGGCCATCACCAGGCGGTCGTCGTAGGCGCGCTGGACCGCGTACGAGGCGAGGGCCCGTTCCAGCCGGTGCAGGCGGACCGCCGCGGCCACCGCCCCGTCCCGGCGCGGCTGCGGACCGCCACCGGCGTCGACGTGCTCGGCGTGGCCGGTGAAGGCGTCCCGGTCGCTGGCCCAGCGGCCGGCCACCCGCGCCCCGGGCGGCAGGCCGCGCAGCAACCCCACGCCGCGCCACATCAGCTCCCAGGTGGGCGTGAGCTGGTCGCGCAGCAGCCGCGCCAGCTCCGCGTACGCCTCGGCGCGGGCCACCGGGTCCGCCTCGGCCTCGGCGTACGCGGCCATCGCCGGGGCGAGCCGGTGGTTGTCGAAGTCCGGGTCGGTGGCCGGGCCGGCGGGCGGGCACACTTCCGGGTCCTCGGCCCGGGCGGCCGCCTCGGCACCGGTGGATCCGGGCGGCGGGTCGATCCAGCCGAGCAGCGCCGGCAGGTGCAGGTCCTCCACGGCGCTCTGCCCCGTCGCCCAGTGCAGGGTCAGCGCCTCGGTCAACGCGACCAGCGCCGCCGAGCCGGGGTGCTCGGCGCGCTCGGCGAAGAAGGTCAGCCAGCGGCCCAGCAGCGGCACGGACGGGTGCACCGGATGGTCGCCGTCGGGCCGCGACGGCTCCAGGTCGCGGCGCGGCGTCAGACGCGCCGAGCTGGAGTTGTCGGAGCGGAACCGGGTGGAGCGGCCGAGCAGCCGCAGGAAGGTGATCCCGGCCGGGTTGGGCACCAGCAGCTGCGGGGCGTCCACGTACCGGTACCGCACGTCCTTGCCCCGGTCGACCGGCACCGCCTCGCTGACCCCCCGGAACTCCTCCAGGTACGGCAGCACGATCCCGGCCAGCTCGGCGGCGAAGGCGAGCCGCTGGTCCCGGTTGCGCGGTTGCGGCACCACCAGCAGCCGCGCCTCGTCGGGTGCGGCGCCGACCAGGGCCGCGAGCGGGGCGTTCGCCTCGCCGGCCAGGGCCAGGGGCACCAGCACCAGCGGGCGGTCGGACAGGTGCAGGTGCCGTACGGTGGCCACCGGCTGGGCCACCCCGGCGGCGACGGCCTGCGCCTTGGCGAGGGCGCGCAGCGTACTCATCCGGGGTTCCCGGCGAGGGCGTCGTCGCGCAGGCGGGCGGCGGCGCGCAGCAGCGCGGCGGCCTCCACCTGCCCCGGGTCCGGGGCGCGCTCGCCCTCGGCGAGGGCCAGCACCGAATCGACCCCGGCGACACCGCCCAGCGCCTCCCGCACCGGCCGGCCCAGCGCGGCGGTGTGGCCGCGCGCCTCGTGCCGGCAGAAGAACGCCAGCTCGCAGGCGGCCAGGCAGTCGGGCGCGTAGCGGGCCTCCACGGTGGACAGGGCGGACCGCAGCGCCGCCGGGTCGGCGGCCGGGTCGGCGGTGAAGCCGGCCGGCACGGCGGCGAGCAGATCGTCGATCCGGGCCATCCGGTCGAACTGGCGGCGCAGCACCAGCAGCTGCCGGCGGACGTCGAGCAGGCTGGCCACCGGCTGGTTGGTGAAGTCGCGCGGGCAGACCAGCACCACCTCGTGCGACACGAGCTGCGGGTCGCGGCCCTCGGCGGCGAGCAGGTCGCGCAGCGCCAGCACGTAGACGGCCGACTGGATGGCGGCGGCGGAGACCTTGGCCGGGTCGGCCTGCCCGTCGATCACCGGAAACGACTTGATCTCCACCACGTGGTACCGGCCGCCCAGCCGCGCGGCGACCAGATCCGGTTCCAGGTGCACCCGCCGGCCGGCCACCACCAGGCCGAGCAGCGGGTGGTCGAACAGCGCCGCCCCGTCACCGGCCGCGATCAGCGCCGCCCGGGCCCGCTCCTGCCGGTCCGCCAGGTCGTCGGCGCCGCCCAGGTCCGTCCAGCTCGCCCCCGCCGGCACCGGTACGCCCAGCCGCTCGGCGACCAGCCGCAGCAGTTCCGCCCCACCGTCCGCCTTGACCTGGGCCTCGAACGCGTTGCCCCGGGTGATGGCGAAGCGGGACTGACCGAACCGGGCCGGGAAGCCGATCCGCTCGGCCAGTTTCGGCTTGTCCACCCCGGCGCTGTCCAGCACGGCCCGGCGGGTGCAGCCCGGGTTGCCGGTCAGCGCGGCGATGGTCCGGGCGTTATGTCGCCGGGGTGGCACGCCACCCCGGATCTCGGCCAGGCGCTGCGCGGTGTCCGTCACGACAGGCCAGGGTATGCGCTTCCCGCGAGCGCGGCCGATCAGCGGCCGGCGGAGCCGACCGGGAGGCGCTCGGCCTCGGCCCGTGCATCGGCCTTGGTCCGGAGTCCGCAGGTGAACAACATCGCCCGGCAGTACCCCGCCGGGACGCGGAAAACACCCCCGAATTTCTTCGTCCACCGCTGTCCGGATGCGGGGTCCCCGTTCGTCAGGCTGGATGGAAGCACGACCGGAGGAGAGAACGATGAAGTACATGATGTTCGTCTGCACCGACACCGAGCCGGACAAGGACCCGAGCGCCGCGCCCGACATCGAGAAGTGGGTGGCCGAGCGGGACGCCAGCGGCCAACGCGTGACGGGTAGCGTGTTCGCGCCACCGTCGGCGGCCACCACCGTCCGGGTACGCGACGGCGAGCTGCTGCTCAGCGACGGCCCGTTCGCCGAGACCAAGGAGGTGATCGTGGGCTTCGACCTGCTCGAGTGCGCCGACCTGGACGAGGCGATCGAGGTGGCCCGCGCCCACCCGATGGCGTACGGCGGGCGGATCGAACTGCGCCCGCTGGTGGACTGACCCGGTGACGGACGCGGCCGGGGCGGTCGCCGAAGCGGGTGCCGAGGCGTACCCGCGGATCGTGGCCGCCCTGATCCGCGTCACCGGTGACTGGACCCTCGCCGAGGACTGCGCGCAGGAGGCCCTCGCCGCGGCGCTGGAACGGTGGCCCCGCGACGGCGTACCGGGGAATCCGGGCGGCTGGCTGATGACCGCCGCCCGGAACCGGGCCGTGGACGTGCTGCGCCGCGCCGCCGTGGAACGCCGCAAGCTGCGCGAGCTGGCCCTGCTCACCGATCCGGAGCCGCCGCCAACGGGAGGGGACGTGGTGGACGACCGGTTGCGGCTCATCTTCACCTGCTGCCATCCGGCGCTGGCCCTGGAGGCGCGGGTCGCGCTGACCCTGCGCACCGTGGCCGGCGTGCCCACCGCCGACATCGCCCGCGCCTTCCTGGTCAGCGAGTCGACGATGACCCGCCGGATCACCCGGGCCAAGACGAAGATCGCCGCCGCCGGTGTCCCGTACCGGGTGCCGGCCGGGCCCGCGCTGGTCGAGCGGCTGCCGGGCGTCCTGGCCGTGCTCTACCTGCTCTTCACCCGGGGGTACGACGCCGACGGCGAACCCGCCTTCGCCACCGAGGCGGTCCGGCTGGCCCGGCTGCTGCACACGCTCATGCCGGAGCAACCGGAGGTGGCCGGGCTGCTCGCCCTGGTCCTGCTGCACCACTCCCGCCGGGCCGCCCGCCGCGACGCCGACGGCAACCTGCTCACCCTCGACGAGCAGGACCGCTCCCGGTGGGACGGGCAGGCCGTCGCCGAGGGCGTCGCGTTGCTGGACCGCGCCGGCGACGGCCCGTACGCCCTCCAGGCCCGGATCGCCGCCTGCCACGCCACCGCACCGACCGCCGCCGACACCGACTGGCCGGCCATCGCCGCTTGCTACGACCGGTTGGCCCGGCTGCGGCCCACCCCGGTGGTCCGGCTCAACCGGGCGGTGGCGCACGGCTTCGCGTACGGCCCCGGGCCCGGGCTGGACCTGCTCGCCGAGGCCCGGGCCGGCGGCGCGCTGGACGACTACCCGCCCGCGTTGGCGGCGGAGGCCGAGCTGACCTCCCGCCTCGGCGACCGGGTACGCGGCGCGGCGCTGTTCCGGGCGGCGGCCGAGCAGGTGCGCTCCGAGCCGGAACGGCGGGCGCTGCTGCGGCGCGCGGCCGACGTGAATCGGTGAGGACCACCGGAGTTTGTGCAGGTCACACGTGGGTACGCAGCGCCCCATGATCGCACTGATCGTCGCCCTGTTGCTGGTGTGGTTGGTCCTGGTGATCGTTGGACTCGTGGTGAAGGGCCTGTTCTGGCTGTTCGTGATCGGGGCGATCCTGTTCGTGGCGACCGCCATCGTCGGCTGGGTTCGCAGGCGGGTGTGAGCCGGCTGCTGGCCCGGGCCGTGCTTGAGCCGCTTCCGGTGGAATCCCGGTATGCCGACGGCAACCCGTCCCTGCCGCCGGAAACGCGGCCGGCGGCAGGGACGGGAACGGCCAGGTCAGGCGCTCGTGGGCAGCTCCTCAGAGAGCCAGATCGGCTGCCAGTCGGCCATCTCGTGGAAGCGGCGCAGCTCGAACAGCCCGGACACGTTGCCGCTCCAGGCCGCGTACGGGGGGTTGCCCTCGTCGAAGCCGCTCTGCACGAGGGTCAGCCTCGTCTTCCCGCCGGACTCGGCCAGCTCCCAGGTGCTGACCCCGACGGGTCCCCAGTCGACGGAAATCTTCCGGCCCGGATCCAGGTCGACCACCTTGGCCGCGTACCCGGTCTCGAAGCCGCCCATGGCGTACCGGCCGCCGACCCAGGGCTCGATGCCGATCGGGTAGCCGAACCAGGCGCTGGCCTGCTCGGAGTCGGTCAGCGACGTCCACACCCGGTCCATGGCGGCGGCGATGGTCAGCTCGGCGCGCAGCTCGGACGAGGTGAAGTCGGTGCGGGGCAGCAGCGGCTTGCCCTCCACCCGGGCGGCGAGGTTGGCGATCGACAGGGCCCAGAAGGTCTGCAGCGCCCCACGGATGCTGCTGCCGCTCATCGCCTCGGCGAAGTCGAAGTGGCTCTGCCGCAGGGTGAGCACGGTGCCCTCCCCCTCGGGCGTCAACTCGAACTCGGTGGTGGTCTCCACGCCGTCGAGCGTCCAGGCGAAGCGCAGCGTGCGCTCGTCGGCGTGGAGCAGCCGCTGATGCGGCGCGTCGCCCTCGGGCGTGTAGCGGCCCCAGAACTCGTAGCGGTGGGGCAGCTCGACCTCGGCGTGTTCGGCCAGCCAGACGCGCAGTTCGGCCGGATCGGTCAGAGCGTGGCGCACGGCCTCCACCGGGGCGGCGAGACGGGCACGGACGGTCAGCGGTTCACTCACGGTCGTCACCTTTCGGATAGCAGGCCACGGCGAGCTTGAAGGCATCGCCCTCGGTGCCCCCGTAGCGCGTGAACAGGTCCTGCAGCGTCGTCTGCAGGTCGTGCAGGAACTCCTGCCGGCGTGCGGCCGGCACTCTGATCTCGCCGGACACCCCGATCGAGGGCAGCTCCGGCGCGGTGCGGTCCAGCGCGGCAATGTCGGCCTGGACCTCCTCCATGAGGTCGAGCAGGTAG